>JAZRDY010000128.1:0-8175 GCA_045660525.1 Acutalibacteraceae bacterium
TAACTTCAACTTCATAATTTTTGCCGTTTAATGTAACTACATATTTCATTATTTTTTATCCTCCACAAGTTTGATTGACTTGAAGCTAAGTCTGTTAAGGGGAATTCCGCTTTTATCTGAAACAATTGCCATAATAACTGCAGCTGTTTTTTCATCGGTATTGATGAGTTCAAGCTCACCCTGATTCATACCTGCAGGCATTGGTACACCTGCCGGTGCAGCGGGTGCTACAGCAACGGGGGCTTCGGGAGCTTTTTTCTTGGCTGTATTTTCAACCGCTCTGATAACCTTTGAAACAAGGATAATGAGCACAGCAATAACTGCAAGAATTGCTATAACTGTAATAATACCGATAACTGAAGTTGCGAGAGCATCAGTAAGAGGCATTTTAAGATTTGCAAACATATATCTTTACCTCCTTATACTTCTCTGATAGTGTATTTGAAGGTGTTTCTTACCTTTTCCTCACGCTTGTCGAAGAAAGCTTCTGCCTGAGTGGGGAATGCAATATATGAAAGAACATCTTCTTCGCTCTTTGCCTTGTCACCGATTTCAGTCTTTGCCTTTTCCATATAAGGCTCAAGTGTATCTGCGAAACGGCAGGTTACGGGTTTCTCATCACCGAGGATTTTCTTAGCAAGTTCCTGGTTAACTTCGCCTGGAGCCTTGCCGTAGAAACCGAAGAAATAGTTCTTGATTTCCTTTGAGATGTTCTTGTATCTTTCGCCTGCAAGAACGTTTGATGTTGCCTGAACACCAACCATCTGGCTAAGAGGAGTTACAAGAGGAGGATAACCTAAATCTTCTCTTACTCTGGGCACTTCGAGAAGTACCTCTTCAAACTTGTCAAGCTTGCCCGCAGCTGTAAGCTGAGCAACAAGGTTTGAGAGCATACCGCCGGGTACCTGATAAAGAAGTGCATCTGTATCTGTTGCAAGAACAACGGGATTGAGAAGACCGCTTTCGAGAGCTTTTGCTCTGATGGGCTTGAAGAAGTCGTTGATTTTCTTGAGTGAATCCATATTCACATCAACTTCATAGCCCTGCTGTTTGAGAGCGTATACTAAAGTTTCTGTGGGAGGCTGTGAAGTACCGCCTGAGAAACATGAAATAGCTGTATCGATTACATCTGCACCTGCTTCAACTGCTTTCTGAAGAGTGAGTGTGCCGAGACCTGTTGTTGAGTGTGTATGAACAACAAGGGGGAGCTTAACCTCAGCCTTGATAGCCTTAACAAGGTCGTATGCTTCCTGAGGACCCATGATACCTGCCATATCCTTGATGCAGATTGACTTGACGCCCATCTTTTCCATATCCTTAGCGAGGCTCACGTAGTTTTCAAGTGAGTGGATGGGAGAAAGTGTGTAGCAGATAGTACCTGAAGGATGTGCACCGCATTTGAGAGTTTCATCAACTGCAACTTCGATATTACGAAGGTCGTTGAGAGCGTCGAAGATACGGATAATATCAATACCGTTTTCAACTGACTTTCTGATAAATGCTCTTACAACATCATCAGGATAATGCTTATAGCCTAAAAGATTCTGACCTCTGAGAAGCATCTGAAGCTTTGTATTAGGACAAGCCTTACGGATTTTTCTGAGTCTTTCCCACGGATCTTCATTAAGGTAACGAAGACACGAGTCAAAGGTTGCACCGCCCCAGCACTCAAGTGAATAATAGCCTGCTTTATCAAGCTCACTGAGGATAGGTTCGAAATCCGAGAAAGGCATTCTTGTTGCGATAAGTGACTGATTTGCGTCACGGAGAATTGTTTCTGTAAATTGTACTTTCAAATTATCACCCCATATGTTTTTTCGAAATTTTCAACATAAGTTAAAACTTTCCGCTAGTGTATATCATACACAAAAATCAAGCAGATTTCAAGCTATTTGAAACTTTTTGATAATCTTTAGTAGTTTGCTCACTATTACAGCTTAAAAATCTCTCAGATTTTATGTAAAATGTTGCCAATTCGGCATTAAATATATTATTTCGGCTCTATTTGACAACTTCCGACACAAATGATAAAATAGTTCCGTTATAAACATATAAAAAAAGGAGAGCTGATTTTGAAAAAGATAAGCAATGTAAAATTAACATACAAGGCCCTTTCCGTTCTTTTGGCGTTTTCTTTTATGGCAACAATCATCGGTTTTTCCGTGGCTTATCTTGAAAATAAAAATTATACCGCCCTTACTGCGAAATATGATGAAGCAATAGAAAAAATCAGCGACCTTGAAATATCCGTATCTGCACTTATGGCTACAGAGGTTCAATATACCGCAACCGACTATAATCCGTACCCTGCCGAAAACCACACACAAGAGATTACAACTACTCTCGCAGAAACCGAAGAAGATACAGCATATACTTCAGAAAACACAACCTCACACACTGAGGAGAAAATATCCGAGCAACACTCTGAGGAATCCGCAACAACCAAGGCAACCTCAGGTACATATTACGTAACTCATAGCGGCAAAAAATATCACGTTGCATCCTGCTCATATCTGAGCAAATCCAAGATTGCAATAACTATAGACAGAATCAAAGCCGAAGGCTATTCCCCCTGTTCGAGATGCATCAAGTGAAATTAGCAATGCGGTCGCGGATTTACCGTCTGCTATTATTCAGCTCAGCCCCGCAGAGAGAGCCTTCTCAAAACTTGAAGTGAGTAAAATTATAAAGAGGCGAACTTTCGCCGACGCCCCATAAGGCAGTATTTGTTTCTCGAACAAAATTCCCTGTATTTTTGCCAAAAGCCTCGCAAGGCGACAGCCTTGCTGCGTTTTGTGGCTTCAACACAAGAAATTTTTAGTTCTTACGAAACTGCGAAGCACTTTAAAAAGCGAAATAACCTTGCAAGAAAAGGCGAAAATCACCGATAATGCTGACGCATATCGGTGATTTTTAACGCATTATTGTGATGTTAGTTCAGTTTTTAAAGAAATACTTCCTTATGGAGTGTCGGCGTTCGCCTCTTTTCTTATTTATTCAGATATTACAATCATAAACCTGCACCATTATATCGCTTTCCCTCTGCGGCAGGCAGGTAAATCCTTATACCCTCAACCACGCGACCATATTGCTAATTGCTAATTACTCATTGCTCATTATCTTGTCATCATTCCTCCGTCAGCATATAAAAGCAAGAGAATATCTCTTTCTTCTCCTGTAACTTTGTCTATATAAATCAGCACCTGCTGACCCTTATTGTCTTTGCAGCGGAACTCATAGCAATAAGCTTCTTTGCCTGTTTCAAGAGGAATAACCGCTGAGTTTTCACTGATAATTTCAAGGTCATCGGAGATGATTTTTTCAGCATCCTCAAGAGTCAGTTTTGCCTCATAGATATCCCTTTTTGTGTGATTGGTCAGATACCCTCTCGCATCAATACTCAGCACCTCTCCGCTGTCAAGAGCAACGCTGACTTTTATTAAATCGCTGTAATGTATTATCCCGTCTTTGCTATAGGCAAAATTAATTGTACATACACCGTTATAAATAGAATAATAGGTCTCTTTCATAGACTCATAGCCTATTTCACTGAGAAATTTTTTCGCTCTTTTTATGCCCTCTTTACTGCTGATAGTTTCTTCTCCCATATATCTCGGATTTATCATATAGCAAAGCTTTCCGCCTTTTTTGGTTACGGCAATTCCAACGTCTCCCTTGCTAAAACAATAAAGCTCAATCTGTGATGTTACATCGGCTTCCTCTCTCAGACTTTCGGGCTTTATTCCGAGGATTTCCCCTGAAATTTTCCGTGCTTCTTCTCTTGTTATTTCATCGAGAGTTTTCAACATTTTTCCACCGGATTTGTTGAGAACATTATCCGCAAAAGGGCCGTCATAAATAAGGGTAGGATAGTCGGCAAGATTTTGCTGAATATCTGTCATTGAGTCAGAGAAAGTCTTGGGTAATTCTTCTTCAGGGGTGAGTGTGTCAGTTATTTTTTCTGCGGTAATTTCACCGTTGACACTGCCGTCCCTTATCTTGCCTAAATTTTCGCTTAAGCTCTGAGAAAAAGCAAGCAAGTCCTTGAGATTATCCTTCTGATACGCCGATAAGGAAAGCTTATCATTTTCTTTGGCAACAGCACTTGTAAAATCACCTATCTGTGAGAGAAATTTATAAATCTCATCGCTCCTGATATTTTTATCTGTCAGCTGACCCAACGACACCTTTGCACAAGATGCCTGACGGGTAAGATCATTTCCTATATCTGAGAGCATTTTCCCCGTTGAGGTGTAAGTTCCTTTCTGCAGACTTACGGTTATATTATCAAGACTTTCGCACAGCTCACTCAAGGCTCTTTCATAGGCAATTTCTGTAACAAATTTATATTTCGATGCCTTGTTTGCATAAACTATCGTGCTGACTGTCAGCACCGCACAAGCCACACTCAGAAAACCGATTGCCCTGATAAAATTCTTTTTTAATCTCAGATTCATATACATTTCCCCTTTTATTGTTGGTTTTATTGAAAATTGCTAAAATTATTTTACGAAGTATTCACAAAAATATCCCTAATTTTTAATTTGATTCATTGCATAAATTATATATTTATAGTATAATGTATGATGATTATTATGAGGAGGTATGCCCATTGACAGCTTATCTTGACAACAGCGCCACAACAAAACCCTGCAAAGGTGCACGAGAAAAAATGATACAGGCAATAGATGAATGTTGGGGCAACCCCTCTTCTCTGCACTCGGTCGGAATAGATGCCGATATGCTTTTGCTTGACAGCAGACGCATTATTGCAAAGACTCTTGCCTGCGACGAAAAAGAAATTTTCTTTACAAGCGGCGGCACCGAAAGTAACAATATTGCAGTTTTCGGCAGCGCGTACCAACACAGACGCAAGGGCAATAAAATTATCACTTCAGCCATAGAACACCCGAGTGTACATAAGTGCTTTGACAAGCTTGCAGTTGACGGCTTTGAAGTTGTGAAAATACCTGTTGACTCAAAGGGTCTTGTCGATATGGACATCCTCGAAAAAGAGATAGATGAAAAAACTATTCTCGTGAGCATAATGGCTGTTAATAACGAGGTCGGTACTATAGAGCCCGTGGGTGAAATCAGAAATATCGTTAAAAGAAAAAATTCACCTGCAATCATCCACATTGATGCAGTTCAGGCCTTCGGCAAGCTTCCTTTGAATATGAAAAAACTCGGTGCTGACCTGTTGAGCATTTCTTCTCATAAGGTACACGGTCCTAAAGGTGTAGGTGCTCTTTTTATCAAAAACGGCACCAAGCTTTCACCGAGAGTTTTCGGCGGCGGTCAGGAAAAAGATATCCGTCCCGGCACAGAGCCAATGCCTGCCATTGCAGGTTTTGCAGGTGCAGTAGGTGAACTTAAAATAAAAGACAGTCTCGAAAAGATTACAGCACTTCGCGATGAATTTGTAAATAATCTCAGAGCTATCGACGGTGTTATCATAAACAGCCCCGACAACGCTCTGCCATATATCGTCAACGTTTCTCTCACAGGTCTTCGCTCAGAAACAGTACTCAACCTTTTATCGGGTATGGGCATATATGTTTCCTCGGGCTCAGCCTGTGCAAAGGGCCACAAGAGTCACGTACTCACTGCTATGTCACTTGACAACAACATTATCGACTCCTCTCTTCGCGTGAGCCTTTCAAGATTCACAACAAAAGAAGAACTTGACTATTTTATCGAAGGCGTAAACAAAGCCTTGAAAACAATTATGAAGAGGTAAAAAATGAAAGAAGTATTACTTGTTAAAAACGGAGAGCTTGCTCTCAAGGGTCTTAACAGAAGCACCTTTGAAGACATTCTCGTTAAAAATATGAAAAGACGCCTTATGAATAATGTAGGCAAATTCCGTTTCACAAAGTCACAGTCAACAATTATTGCAGAACCCTGCGATGAAGATATTGACTTTGAAGAAGCAGTTGAAACCCTCAAGAAAGTTTTTGGTATTGCGGCTTTTTCAAGAGCAGCAGTAACAGAAAAAGATATAGACCTTATCAAGTCAGTTGCTCTCGACTATCTCGGTGACGACCTGAGAAGTGTTAAAACCTTCAAGGTTAATGCCAAAAGAAGCGATAAGCGTTTCCCCATGACTTCACCTGAAATCTGCCGTGAGGTGGGTGCACATCTTTTAAGAAACATCAAAACTCTCAGCGTTGACGTTCACAACCCCGATATCACCGTAACCGTTGAAGTAAGAGACAATAACGTCTTTATCCACGGCAATCAGATCAAGGGTGCCGGCGGTATGCCCGTAGGCTCAGCAGGCAGAGTTGCACTTCTCATTTCGGGAGGTATCGACTCTCCCGTTGCAGGCTATATGATGTCAAAAAGAGGTCTTCAGCTTACAGCTATTCACTTCGCAGCTCCTCCTTACACAAGTCAGAGAGCTGAAATGAAGGTTCGTGACCTGGCTTCAATCGTGGCAAAGTATTCAGGCAGAATCAACTTTGCAGTTGTCAACTTCACTGAAATTCAGGAAACTATAAAAGATCAGTGTCCCGAAGACCTTTTCACTATCATTATGAGACGTCTTATGATGAAAATTGCAGTGCGCCTTGCAGAAAGAGATCAGTGCGGTGCACTTGTAACAGGTGAAAGTCTCGGTCAGGTTGCTTCTCAGACCTTAGGCGCAATTGCCTGCACAGACGCAGCCACAAACATTCCCGTCTTCCGTCCTCTTATCGGTATGGACAAAGACGAAATCATTACTATCTCAAGAAAAATCGGTGCTTTTGAAACGTCAATTCTTCCTTATGAAGACTGCTGTACTGTTTTCACTCCCAAGCACCCGAGAACTAGACCTACTCTTCAGCAGATTGAAGAAGCTGAAAATGCAGTTGATTGGGATGAAATGATTGAACGCGCAATCGAAACAGTAAAATACGAATCTGTTGATTAATAAATAAACTAAGAAGGTAATAGGATGAACTGTGAACTTATAAGTGTCGGTACAGAAATACTTTTAGGTGATATACTCAACACAAATGTGCAGTATCTCTCAAAGGCTCTGGCATCTCTCGGCATAGGTGTGACCCACCACAGCACTGTGGGAGACAACAGACAAAGACTTCTCGATACCCTTGAGACAGCCTTTACACGTTGCGACATTGTAATTCTCACAGGCGGTCTCGGACCTACTCCCGACGACCTGACTAAAGAAACCTGCGCTGAATATTTCGGCAAAGAACTTTACCTCGACGACAGTATACTCGAAGAAATAGAAAGCTATTTTAAACTCAAAAATATAGTGATGCCCGAGAGCAACAAAAAACAAGCTCTCGTACCCGATGATAGTATCATCCTTGAAAATCACAACGGCACAGCACCAGGATTCATTATGGAAAAAGACGGCAAGACAATTGTTATCCTGCCGGGCCCGCCAAAAGAAATGGTACCTATGTACCGCGAAAGTGTTGAGCCTTACTTAAAAAAGTTTACCAATGAGATTATTCTCTCCAAAAATATACGCACATTCGGCATAGGTGAAAGCGCTATGTCGGAATTAGTTGAAGATTTGCTCGAGGGCAGTAACCCGACAGTTGCTCCCTATGCAAAAAGCGGCGAGGCTCTTTTAAGAGTTACCGCCAAAGCTCAAAATGAAGCCGAAGCTGAAAAGCTTATGGCTCCCGTTGTTGCCGAAATTGAAAAAAGACTTGGCAAGTATGTTTACGGTATTGATTGCCAAAGCATTGAAGAAACGGTTGCCAGGCTCCTTATTGAGAGAAAGCAGACCGTTGCCTTTGCAGAAAGCTGCACCGGCGGACTTTGCGCCAAGAGACTCACAGATATTTCAGGCGCATCGGAAATTTTCCACTGCGGTGTGGTTTCATACTCAAACGATATCAAGCATAAGGTACTCGGAGTCAAAGCCGAGACCCTTGATAAGTACACTGCCGTAAGCGCCGAGTGCGCAAAAGAAATGGCAGAGGGTGTGAGACTCATAGCAGATGCAACCTACGGTGTGAGCATCACCGGCTATGCAGGCCCGGGCAACGAAGAACAGGCCGGAACAATTTACATTGCTGTTACCGACGGAAAGAAGACCGCGGTCAAGCAACTTCTCACAGGTCACCGAGGTGACAACTGCCGTGACTACAACCGCCACGTTGCCGCATCAAACGCTTTCAACCAATTAAGAATGATGATTCTTTCAGAGTA
>JAZRDY010000129.1:0-3536 GCA_045660525.1 Acutalibacteraceae bacterium
TCCAGCGTTTCGAGTCACAGGGTATCAGCTACCAGCAGTACCTCCAGTACACAGGTATGGATGAGAAGATTCTCGACGAGCAGATCAGAGAAGAGGCTGTTAAGCAGCTTAAGCTCCGTTATGCACTTGAGAAGATTGCTCAGCTCGAAGGCTTCGAGGCTACAGACGATGATGTTGCAGCAGAGTACGATAAGATTGCTACTACATACGGCATCGCCATCGAAACAGTCAAGAAGGTTGCTCCCATCGAGAGCATCAAGGCTGATATCGTTGTACAGAAGGCTATGAAGTTTGTAGTTGATAACGCAAAGGCTGCAAAGAAGAAGGCTGCTCCCAAGAAGAAGGCAGCTCCCAAGGCAGCTGAGGCAGAGGGTGAAGAGAAGCCCGCTCCCAAGAAGAAGGCTGCACCCAAGAAGAAGGCTGCAGAGAAAAAGGCTGAAGACGCTGAATAATTTCAGGTCTTAACGGTCTATAATAAGTTTCAGCGAATTGACCGGCAGACCCTTCAGTTGTAAGAGTCTGCCGGTTTATATCAATAATTTAAGGAAGGAAGATGTAACTATGAGTTTAGTCCCGTACGTTATCGAGCAAACAAGCAGAGGCGAAAGACAGTTTGACATTTTCTCCAGACTTTTAAATGACAGAATTATTGTTCTCTCCGATGAGGTTAATGATGCAACGGCAAGCCTTGTTGTTGCCCAGCTCCTCTTCCTTGAGGGTCAGGACAGTGAAAAAGATATCAGCCTCTACATCAACAGCCCCGGTGGCTCTGTTTCTGCAGGTCTTGCTATCTATGATACAATGCAGTACATCAAGTGTGACGTTTCTACAATCTGTATGGGTATGGCTGCAAGTATGGGTGCTTTCCTGCTTTCATCCGGTGCAAAAGGCAAGCGTTTTGCTCTCCCCAACAGCGAGATTATGATTCACCAGCCTCTCGGCGGTACAAAAGGTCAGGGTTCCGATATTCAGATTGAAGCCGAGCATATTATCAAAATCAAGAATAACCTCAACAAGATTCTTGCCGAAAATACAGGCAAGTCTGTTGATACAATCGCTCTCGATACCGACAGAAACAACTGGATGAGTGCAGAGGAAGCTGCAGCATACGGTCTTGTCGATAAGGTTCTTTATAAGAGATAATTTTTTAAGGAGATTTCCGTAATGTCCAGAGATGGCGAAATGAGAGAAAAACCCGTTCGCTGTTCGTTCTGTAATAAGCTCCAGAGCCAGGTTGATAAACTTATCGCAGGCCCGGGTGTGTTTATCTGCAACGAATGTGTCGAACTTTGCTACAATATTATCGAGGATGATGAAGCCAATGCCCCCAAGGCAAAGTCTTCTTCAAACGGTGGCTTCACTCTGCCCAAACCTATCGAAATCAAGCAGAGACTTGATGAGTATGTTATCGGTCAGGAAGAGGCTAAAATTGTCCTCAGTGTTGCTGTTTATAATCATTATAAGCGTATATTTTTCGGTGCCGATTCCGATGCCGAGGTTCAGAAGAGCAATATCCTTATGCTCGGCCCTACAGGTGTGGGTAAAACTATGCTTGCTCAGACTCTTGCCAAGACACTCGACGTGCCTTTTGCAATAGCTGACGCTACAACCCTTACCGAAGCAGGCTACGTTGGTGAAGATGTCGAGAATATCCTTCTCCGTCTTATACAAGCGGCTGATTTTGATATTGAGCGTGCCGAGCGTGGTATTATCTATGTCGACGAGATTGATAAGATTGCCCGTAAGTCCGAAAGTACTTCTATCACCCGTGACGTAAGCGGCGAGGGTGTACAGCAGGCGTTGCTCAAAATTATCGAGGGTACTGTTTCGAATGTTCCTCCCGGAGGCGGCAGAAAGCATCCTCAGCAGGAGTTTATCCAGATTGATACTTCTAATATCCTCTTCATCTGTGCAGGTGCATTCGATGGTTTGGAGAAAATTATCGAGAAGCGTATCGGTGGTTCTGCACTCGGCTTTGAGGCTGCAATTAAAGATAAACGCCAGCTTGAAACAGATTATATTATGGGTCAGGCTATCCATCAGGATATTGTAAAGTTCGGTCTTATTCCCGAGCTTGTAGGCCGTATGCCTGTTCTTACAGCTCTTCATGAGCTTGATCGTGATGCTCTTGTCAAAATTCTCAGTGAGCCGAAGAATTCTATCGTTAAGCAATATACTCAGCTTGTCGGTATGGATGACGTTGAGCTTGTCTTTGAGAAGGATGCGCTTGAGGCTATTGCTGATAAAACTCTTGAAAAGAAAACCGGTGCAAGAGGTCTTCGCTCTATTATGGAGCAGACTCTTATTCCGATTATGTTCAGGGTTCCGTCTGAGCCTGCAATCTCAAAGGTTCTTATCACAGCTGACTGTGTTAAGAATGGCACAGCTCCCGATGTTGAGCGTGATGAAACCCGTACCGAGCGTAAGCTCACCACAACACTCGACTTTTCTGTTGACCGTTCCAAGAAAAAGAAAGCTTTACACTGATTGTGTGAAGCTTTTAGCAGGATTTTTATTAAGTTTATAATTATAGAGCTCAAGAGCAGGGGGAGGATTTATGGATATTATTATAAATATCATTTTCTTTGTTTTAGGCTTTTTAATCGCAACATTTTCACTTGGTAATGTTTTGCTAATGATTATATGTGGTTTTTCTTGCGAAAATGTATTGATAAAAAGCGGAATTGTGCGAGATGAAGCAGCTAAATTTTTGAAAAGATCTGATTTAGTAGGTTTTTTTGCCAATATCTTTATTTCCTCACTTTCATTAGTGGTTACTGCAATTTTTTTTAATGAATATTTTATAGCTTTTTTAATTGGTTGGGGAGTTTCCTTGCTTTTGGGTATAAAATCTTATAATTTATCACCTTCAACAATTTTGGATTATACAGAAGGTGCAATAAGAAGTTTAACTCATAGAGGATATTCAATAGAAACCAAATACTCATCTGCTTCTTTAACAGAAAAGCAAAAACACATATTTAAAGTTATAGTAATTTCGATATTAAATTTAAACAAAAATCAAGCTACTCCCAATCAAGCTACTCCCAATCAAGTTACTCCCAATCAAGTTGCTTCCAATCAAGTTGCTTCTAATCAAGTTGCTTCTAAATTTTCATACACATATAGCCAAATACAAACATATACCAAGAGATACCATTCAGCATTTCTCTTTCTTAAAGGGTTCAATGATGGTAGTTTTCGTAATATATCTTTAAAAAGCAATCAAGTATTAGTAAATTATATATTTAATTGCATTCCGCTTTGCATAGGTTGGTGTATATTTCATGCTGATCAGGATAAAAAACAGAAAGCAATTACAGAAGCTATACGATTTTTGGATAACTTAGATAATGATGCACCCGAGGAAATGAAAGGGACTATGATTGCAATGAAATCTCTTTATGCTTCTTTAGGCGATATGATGTTAAAGTACAAAAAGGAAAACATCGACCCTAAGTATTTAGAAGATAATTCGAAAGAAAATTACAACATTTTAATTACAGATTTCCTCAAATACATTTGTAAGATTTACC
>JAZRDY010000130.1:0-16974 GCA_045660525.1 Acutalibacteraceae bacterium
AACCTTAGAGTCAAAAGTAAACGATATTCTGCTTTATGAAAAAATTGAGCCTAAAAAGATAGTTGAGAATAAAAAGCAGACCGAGTCAAAAAAACAAGCTGAACCTAAAAAATCAAAAGACGCAAAAAAGCAGAGTGAAAACAAAAAGTCTGCTGAAAACAAAAAGACTCAGAACAAATCAAAAGAAAACAAGAAAAATTCACAGCATAAAAAAGGTGGCAAGGTACCTAGCAAGAAGCAAAAACCGATTAAGATTGCATTTTTAGGCGGTCTCAACGAAGTCGGCAAGAACATCACACTCTTTGAATATGAAGACGATATGATTCTTATCGACAGCGGTCTTGCATTCCCTGACGAAGATATGCCTGGTATCGACCTTGTAATTCCCGATTTCAGTTATGTAGAAAAGAATGCCGACAAAATCAAAGGCATATGCATAACTCACGGCCATGAAGACCACATCGGCTCACTCTCTTATCTTCTTAAAAAGGTCAATGTTCCTGTTTACAGTACGCGCCTTACAAACGGTCTTATTGAAGGTAAGCTCCGCGAACACGGTATTCTCGATAAGGCTAAGCTCAATGTTGTTTCTCCCGGAAAGAAAGTCAATCTCGGCAAATTTGAGGTGGAATTTATCCACGTTAACCACTCGATTCCTGATGCAGTCGGTTTTGCAATCAAATGTGACGGCGGAACAATTGTACACACCGGTGACTTTAAGATTGACTCAACACCCATTGACGGCGATATTATTGATATTGCCCGTTTTGCAGAACTTGGTAAGCAGGGTGTACTCTGCATGATGGCAGACTCCACCAATGCAGAAAGACCGGGCTTTACCGAAAGTGAAAGCAAGGTTGGTGCGTCCTTTGAATTACTTTTCAGAAAAGCTGAAGACAGACGTATTATTGTTGCAACCTTTGCTTCAAATATTCATAGAGTTCAGCAGATTATTGACGTTGCTGAAAAAATGGGCAGAAAGGTAGCGCTTTCAGGCCGAAGCCTTGAAAACGTTGTTGCAATCGGCTCGGAACTCGGTTATCTCAAAGTGCCTGACGGTATACTTATAAAGCTTGACCTTATCAATCACTATGCTGCAAATGAGATAGTTCTTATTACAACAGGCAGCCAAGGTGAGCCTATGTCAGCTCTTACAAGAATGGCTTTCTCCGATCACAGAAAGGTTGCAGTTGGCCCTAATGATTACGTAATTATTTCAGCAACACCGATTCCGGGCAATGAAAAAACTGTCAGCAGGGTAGTAAACGAGTTGATGAAACTCGGTGCTGAAGTAGTATATGAAAAAATGTATGATGTTCACGTTTCAGGTCACGCCTGCAGAGAAGAACTCAAGCTTATGCTCGGTATTGTAAAGCCTCAGTATTTCATTCCTGTTCATGGTGAGCAAAAGCATCTTCTTAAGCACGCACAGCTTGCAGAGCAGATGGGTATACCCTCTGAAAATGTTATCATAGCAGATAACGGTGTTCAGGTTGAAATCTGCAAAGATCATATTAAAAAGGTTGCCGCTGTACCTGCCGGTAAGGTATTTGTTGACGGTTCAGGTGTCGGTGATGTAGGCAATATCGTCCTTAAAGACAGAAAACATCTTGCTGAAGACGGTATAATAATTGTTGTTGCAACTCTTGACGGCTTAACCGGTCAGCTTGTTTCAGGTCCTGATGTTGTATCACGAGGTTTCGTGTTTGTCAAAGAGTCTGAAGAGCTTATAGAAGAAGCAAAGCAGACAGCTTATGAAACTATGATGAAGTGCTACGACAGAAACATCTACGATTGGGGAACAATCAAAAACCGTGTACGCGACGATGTTTCAAAACTTATGTATGAAAGAACAAAAAGAAGTCCGATGATTCTTCCTATTTTAATGGAGATTTAAAATGAAAAAGCTTTGGAAAATTTATGATTTATCCTTAATATTCATTGTTCTTGCCATCTTCCTTTGTGGTATGACGGCAGGATACAGCTATGTGCTTGCAGCTGCTCAGCTGGTGCTTGTAATAGGTTTTGCACTTGCTAAGTATATATATCACATAGAGGTTAAGGAAAAGCTCCTTTACAAAGTTAAAACCGTTACGGATGAACTCAATTTTGATCAGGGCAAGGCGTTTGAAGTTTTAAGTGTTCCTTGTGTTGTTATTGAGAAAGACGGTTCAATTATATGGCTTAATGAAAGCTTTAAAGAAACCTTTAAAATAACAGCTGATTATACAGTGTCAAACTTCAAAGAGCTTATTCGCAAAGACAACATCGATAAGCTTCTTTTAGGTAACGGCTGCAGACTGAAAGCCGATAACCTTTATTTCTCGGTGTTTTCAAATGAATTCAGTGTTGACGGTGAAGATTTTTATCTTCTTTATCTTTTCGATGAAACAGATCTTCGTGTTATTGAGAAGGAATTCATTGATACAAGACCTTGCATTATGCTCACTGTTCTCGACAATGCAGATGAGGTTTATAACAACTTCAAAGAAAGCGATTGCGCTGCAATTTTCACAAAAACTGAACAGATGATTGAGCAATGGGTCGGCTCTTATGGCGGACTCTGCCGAAAATACAGCAGCAGCCGTATGATGGTTTTTCTTGAAGAAAGAGCATATCAGAGAATGATCAATGATAAATTTAACATTCTTGATAAAATACGTGAGTTGACATATGACGGCAGAAACACTGATCTGACACTTTCAATCGGTGTCGGTCATGAAGGTGACCTTACGGAGTCAAACAACTCTGCCAAGCAGGCATTGGATATGGCTCAGAGCCGTGGTGGTGACCAGGTTGCCATAAAAGAAGGTACACAGTATAAATTTTTCGGTGGTGTATCATCGGGTCACGAAAAGAAAAATAAGGTAAGAACAAGACTTATTTCAAAGTCAATTTCTGAAATTATTTCAGATAGTGACAATGTGCTTATTATGGGTCACAGATTTTCTGATTTTGATGCTTTCGGTAGTGCTGTCGGAATGCAGTGCATTGCCGAACATTTCGGTAAGCAGTCAAACATCGTTATCAATATCAAAAACACACTCGCTTTACCTCTTGTAAGCTCTTACATTCAGGAAAAGGGTGAGGGTACAGTCATTTCACCCGATGAAGCTCTTAGTAAAGTAGGTTCCAATACCCTTGTTGTGGTTGTTGATACCCATAAGCAGGATTTTACAGATTGTCCCGAGCTTTTAGATAAAGCAAACAAGATTATGGTTATTGACCATCACAGAAAAAGTGTTGATTTCATTGAAGATACGGTTATGTTTTATCATATGCCGAACTCTTCGTCGGCTTCGGAAATGGTGGCTGAAATTGCTCAATATATCGATACTAAACCTGTGCTTGATAAATTTGCAGCTCTCGCTCTTTTCTCTGGTATCGTTCTTGATACAAGGAATTTTATTCTCAGAGCAGGTGTTCGTACCTTTGAAGCCGCGGCTTATCTTCGCTCGCGCGGTGCCGGTACAGTTGATGCAAAGAAGCTTTTCGCTAATGATATGGATATATTCAGAGCAAGAAATGCAATTATAGACGGAGCCGAAACTTATAACGGCTGTGCTGTTTCATTCGCAGACGGCAACATTGAAAATATTCGTCTTGTAACTTCTCAGGCTGCAGACGAAATGCTCAACATTGAGGGAATCAAGGCATCATTTGTGCTTTATGAAAATGGTGACGGCATAAATATTTCCGCAAGAAGCTACGGTGAAGTTAATGTGCAGCTTATTATGGAAGCCCTTGGTGGCGGCGGACATCAGACCATGGCAGCTTGTCAGCTTGAAAATGTAAGTTTGCAGGATGCTGTTGATTTGCTCAAAAAAGAAATCGATAATTATTTCAGTAATTTATAACGGAGGTTAAATATATGAAAGTAGTATTGAAACAGGATGTTAAAGGTTTAGGTAAAAAAGGTGAGCTTGTAAATGCGTCAGACGGTTATGCAAGAAACTTCCTCTTTCCTAAAAATCTTGCAGTTGAAGCAAACGCTCAGAATATGACAGAGCTCAAAAACCGTGAGCAGGCTGCAAAATATAAAATTGACACTGAAACAGCAGAAGCTAAAAAGAATGCTGAAAGAATTTCAGGCAAAACAATCACAATTACTGCTAAAGCAGGTGCAAACGGCAAGCTTTTCGGCAGTGTTACAGCTAAAGAAATTGCTGAAAAATTAGAAAAAGAATTCGGTATCAAGACAGATAAGAGAAAGATTACTGTTGACGATATTAAGCAGTTCGGTACTTATGAATTTGAAATCAAGCTCTATACAGGCGTATCTGCTAAGCTTTTTGTACGCGTAGGAGAATAAGAATTATAAAACGAGGTGAAGATAAGTGGAAAGAGATAAGATGCTGACATCATTTGACGATGTTACTATGCCATATTCTCTTGAAGCTGAGCAGGCGGTGCTCGGCTCCATCCTCATTGATCCGAGTTGCATCACTCAGGTTAATATTATGGTCAAACCTGATTATTTCTATCTGCCGCAACATAAAGAAATCTTTATTATTATGCAGGAAATCGATGCACTTGGCGGTAAAATAGACCCTCTGATTGTGCTTGAAAAGCTCAAGGATCAGAAAATTTATGACGATGCAGGCGGAAAACAATATCTTTTTCAGCTTGCTGAAATGGTGCCCTCAACTGAAAACGTTGAGGCGTACTCAAAAATTATCAGAGAAAAGTATTATGTCCGCTCGCTTATTAATGTTTCAAAAGGTATTATTGAGGATGCTGCATCTTCAAATGAGTCAGCAGACAGCCTTCTTGAAGCTGCCGAGCAGAAGATTTATGATATCCGTCAGGGCAGAGTAACAAGAGGTCCTGCAAAAATCGGTGACATCATCGTTAATGAGGTTTATGATAAGCTTCAGAAGCTCAGCGGTGCGGATAAAGATAAATATAAGGGTTATACCACAGGTTTTATCGATCTTGATAAGGCGATTACCGGTCTTAACAAGTCTGACCTTGTTATTATCGGCGCTCGTCCTGCTATGGGTAAAACAAGTTTGGCACTTAACCTTGCAAGAAACACCGCAATGATGGGCAAGAAGAAAGTTCTTTTCTTCTCACTCGAAATGACCAAGGAACAGCTTGCACAGAGAGTTCTTTCAACGGAAGCCCGTATCGAAAGCACCAAAATGAGAACAGGTAATATCTCAGGCGAAGAATGGGCAAAGCTTGCTACAGCAACAGCACTGCTGAGCAACTGTGAGCTTTATTTTGATGACACATCAAATATGACCGTATCGGAAATGAAGTCAAGAATCAGACGACTTCGTGATGTTGATGCTGTTTTCGTTGATTACCTTCAGCTTATGAAAAGCGGCGGCAGAGTTGAAAGCCGTGTGCAGGAAGTTTCTGAGATTACACGAAATCTTAAGCTTATGGCGAAAGATCTTAACATTCCTGTTGTTGTGCTCGCACAGCTTGCAAGAACCACCGAAGGCCGCGGTAAGAGCCACAAGCCTCAGCTGTCTGACCTTCGAGAATCAGGTTCTATCGAGCAGGACGCAGATATTGTTATTATGCTTTACAGACATGAGTATTATGCAGGTGAAAAAGACGAGCAACCCCCAGAAGAAAGATCACCTATCAATAAAGCTGAATTTATCATCTCTAAAAACCGTCACGGTCCCACAACAACAGTTGAGGTTGCGTGGAACGGCGACTATACATTGTTCTCAAACCTGGAGCAGATCAGAAATGATATGTAAAGTAAGACAAACAATTGACAAATATAATTTGCTTGTCGGTGTAAAAAGCCTTGCTGTCGGTGTATCCGGCGGTGCAGACTCAATGTGTCTGTTGGAAATTTTAAGTAAATTAAAAGATGAGTATGGTATAATCCTTAAAGTTGTTCATCTGAACCACAATATACGAGGCGAAGAAGCTTTGCGCGACCAGAAAGCAGTTGAAGATTTCTGCGAGACTCTCGGTGTTGAATGCCTTGTGTATTCTGTCGATATCCCGTCACTTGCAAAAGAAATGGGAATAGGCGAGGAAGAATGCGGCAGAATCAAGCGATATGAGTGTTTCGGAGAAGCTGATTGCGATGCTGTTGCTACAGCCCATTCTTTGTCAGATTCTATCGAAACGATGATTTTCAATCTCATCAGAGGCACAGGTACAAAAGGGCTTTGCTCAATACCTGTAAAGCGGGATAATATTATCAGACCTTTGATAGAATGTACCCGAAACGAGATTGAATGCTACTGTGAGTCAATGGGAATACCATATATTACAGACAGCACAAATCTTTCTGACGATTATACAAGAAATTATATCAGGCACAATATTATTCCGTTATTCGGTAAAGTCAACGAAAGCTTTGAAAGTGCGATTGCAGGAACTATTGAAACTCTCAGAGACGAAAACTCTTATCTTGAAAGTCAGAAAGAAGCTTTGTTGAGAAGAGCAAAGACAACTGAGGGATATGATGTTTGTGAATTTATGTTCTGTGAAAGTGCTGTCAGACGAAGAGCTCTTGCCGATATCCTCAGCGCTTATATGAGTAAGGATGTTGAAAAGAGGCATATCAGACTTCTTGATGAAGCAGTTCTCAGCGGAAAAGGTAAAATTGAAATTTCAAAGGACTTGTATATTGTTGTCAGTGGTGGTATAATATGCGCCAAGGGCAATGACGCCGGGTGCGAAAAATGGCAGTGCCAAAACGAAAACGGTGTGTTTAGTACTCCTTACGGCAGATATATTTTAGAATCCTCAACGGCAGATTACACAAAAAGAAACTCTTTTGATGCCGATAAAATTAAAGGTGAACTTATAATGTCTTCCCGTGAAAACGCAGACAGATTTTATGATAAGCAAAGGGGTCAGACTAAAAGTCTGAAAAAGCTTTTTAATGAGAAAAAAATACCGCCGTCGGTGCGCAACAGTATTGCGGTTTTGAGAGACAGTGAAAATATTGTTTGGATTGACGGTATCGGTACTGACGGGAAATATCTTCCCGATATAAACGCCAAAAATGTTCTGATAATAAAAAAGGAAGGTTAAAACTATGCACAATGATATTCAGGAAATTCTTTTAAATGAAGAAGAAATCGCGAAGGTAGTAAAGTGTTTAGCCGGGCAGATAAGTGAAGATTATAAAGATAAAAACCTTCTTCTTGTTTGTGTACTCAAGGGTTCGATATGCTTTATGGCAGACCTTATGAGAGAAATTTCTATACCTTTAAAAATCGAATTCCTCAGAGCTAAGAGTTATCTTGCCGGCTCAACTGAATCTGCAGGTGAGGTTGAGGTAAAAAGTGAAATTGATCACCTTGAAGAATATGATGTTTTGCTTGTTGAAGATATCTTTGATACAGGCAGAACTTTGCAGAAGGTAACCGAAAAAATGAAACTTGACGGTGCTAAGAGTGTTGCTTGTTGCAGTCTTCTTGATAAGCCTGAAAGACGTGCAGACAGTGTTACACTTTCGCTTAATTATATCGGTAAGGCTATACCAAATGCATTTGTTGTCGGCTACGGTCTTGATTATGATGAAAAATACAGAAGCTTACCTTATGTCGGTATTCTCAAGCCTGAAGTTTATGGCGGTTAAGCCTTTAAATAGATTAGGAGTGATTATATATTGGATAACAAAAACAACAAACAACCCATAAAGGCTCCGAGCAAGTGGGGAAATCTGCTTTATATTATTGTCCCTGTTTTGCTCGTTGTGGTTATTGCTTCTTTTATGGGTACTCAAAACAAAAAAGATGCACCTAAATATTACGAGATAGTTGAGCAGTTCAGAAGTGCTCAGGTAACTGAATATGCACTTAATCTTTCAAGCGGTGCATTGGAATACAAAATCAGCGGCAGTGACGAAAAGCTTACTTATGTTGTACCCAACGTTGAGATTTTCCTTAACGATGTGCATAACTACGTAACTGAATATAATATTGACAATCCAGAGTCGAAAATAGAGTATAACTACGAAAAGGGTACAAACGGTTCTTTGTGGGCTAGTATGCTGCCTACTCTTCTGATGACCGTGATGTTCGTTGGCGTTATGTTCTATCTCTATCGCAAGATGGGTCAGACACTTCAGAACGAAAATAATCACGCCCTTACCTTTGGTAAAGCTCGTATCAAGCTCGGTAAAGACCTTAAGAGCAAGACAACATTCAAGGATGTTGCAGGTGCAGATGAAGAAAAGGCTGAGCTTGAAGAAATAGTTGATTTCCTGAAAAACCCCGATGAATATAACAAGCTTGGTGCCCGCATTCCTAAGGGTGTACTTCTCGTTGGCCCTCCGGGTACAGGTAAAACCTTACTGGCAAGAGCAGTTGCAGGTGAGGCGGGCGTACCTTTCTTCTCAATTTCAGGTTCTGATTTTGTTGAAATGTATGTCGGTGTCGGTGCATCACGAGTAAGAGATCTCTTTGACCAGGCTAAGAAAAATGCTCCCTCAATCCTCTTTATCGACGAAATTGACGCAGTCGGTCGTCACAGAGGTGCAGGTATGGGCGGTGGCCACGATGAAAGAGAGCAGACTCTCAATCAGCTTCTTATCGAAATGGATGGTTTCGGTCCTAACGAGGGTGTAATTATCATCGCGGCAACTAACAGACCTGATATCCTCGACCCTGCTCTTTTAAGACCCGGACGTTTTGACAGACAGCTTACAGTCAATGCTCCCGACGTAAAGGGCAGAGAAGAAATTCTTAAAGTACACGCAAGAAATAAGCCTCTCGCTCCCGATGTTAAGCTTGATGTTATTGCTAAATCAACAGTAGGCTTCACAGGCGCGGATCTTGAAAATCTTCTTAATGAGTCAGCTCTTCTGGCTGCAAGAAGAAAGAAAAAGGCTATCACTATGGAAGAAATCGAAGAAGCAACCATTAAGTGTGTTGTGGGCACTGAAAAGAAGTCTCATAAAATCAGCGATAAAGAAAAGAAGCTTACCGCTTACCACGAAGCAGGTCACGCAATTGCAACTTATTATACCGAGGGTCAGGATCCTGTTCATCAGATTTCTATTATCCCCAGAGGTATGGCAGGCGGCTTTACAATGTCATTGCCTCTTGAAGATAAGAGCTATCGCAGTAAGAACGATATGCTCGGTGATATTGTTGTGCTTCTCGGTGGCCGTGTTGCAGAAAAGCTTAAGCTCGGTGATATTTCAACGGGCGCTTCAAATGATATCGAAAGAGCAAGCTCAATTGCAAGAAATATGGTTACACGCTATGGTATGAGTGACGAGCTCGGACCTATAATGTTTGGTTCAGCAAACCACGAAGTGTTCCTCGGTAAGGATTACGGCAGTGTCAGAAACTATTCTGAAACAATTGCAAGTGATATTGACAGCGAGGTTAAAAAGATTATCACTTCAAGCTATGACAAGTGTGCTCAGATTCTTACACAGCACGACGATAAGCTTGTGCTTGTGGCTGAATATCTTATTAAGCACGAAAAAGTTGATGCTGATATCTTCACAAAGCTTATGGACGGCACATATGTTGAGCCTACAGAAGAAGCAGTTGTTCCCGAAATCGCAGAAGAAACAACAGAAATAACTGAAACAACAGAAGAATAATGTTTATCCCTCTTTCATTTTACGGTGAGAGAGGGAGTTTTTTTGTACTCATAAATTGATTTTTACATCTTGTTATAAAGAAAAGTTTATGATATAATCTAAAGTGATTTGATATGTAAATTTCTCTTTAGGGGGTTATTGAATTGATAGAATATATTAAAATTATCATTGCCGCAATAGTATGCGGTTTTATGGCACCGCTTCCCTCATCTGCTTCAGCTCACTTCAGTTTGCTCAGCAAAGCTATGTCGCTTACTGACGATCAGAGTAAACTCGGATTTTATTTTGCGGTGATCTCACTTGCTTTTTCAGTGTCGGTATTTATCTGCCTGAGAAAAATTTACTCAAAAAGTATTGTCGCTGTTTTTACAAAAAGCAGTAAAAAAAATGACAATCTCAAGATTTATAAAAACGTTGCTAAAAACGTATTTCTGACTGTTCTTCCTATGGCTTTATTGTTCATACCTATTTCAAAGGATGAAATGGTTATTGATTATTTCGATAAATTCCTCACAGGCAACGGACTTTATCTCACAGGTATTGCGTGCATTATAAATGCTCTTATTCTTGTTATTGCCCGTTGGTACGCAAAACAGGAAAATCGCAGACTTAAAAGAGTCAGCGGTACAATGAGTGCACTCAGGATGTCTGTCTATCAGCTTGTAAGTTTTATGGTGCCGGGCTTTTCTCACGTATCGTCAGGTGCAACCAATATGCTTATGAGTGATGTGCACCCAAAAGTTATTATGCGAGAGGTATATCTTTATCTTGCACCGTCGATGTTTATTGTTAATATTGCAAAGATTGTCAGATATCTTCTCAAAGATACAATTGTTGACGTTATTTCAGTTGTTATCGGTGCTGTTATTGTAATGCTGGTAAGTTATCTTGTTATGAAGCTTATAGCTAAGTTTAATCCGAAAAAAGTTCTTGGTTTCTTCAGCATATATTCAGCGCTTCTCGGCATCGGCGTAATTCTTTTCACTTTTATTATTTAACGGAGAAAAAATATGGCTAACACAAAAAAATCAACTACAAAGAAGGGGAGCACAACAAAAAAAGCCTCTTCTTCAAAGAAGGGAAAGACAAGCACAAATAGTAAGACTTCATCTGCCAAGGGTAAGAAGTCGGGCTATGTCAGCTCAACAACAGGCAAGAAGGTTCCTTTCAGTGAGCAGTATTACAATGCTATTATGCTTTGCTATCTTTTAGGCGGCGGTCTTATGCTTGCTATTGCGCTGATAAAAGGCTCAAATATCTGGACAGGCCTTCGCTCTGTGATGTTCTCTTGTTTTGGTGTGTCTTTCTATCTTCTAACGGTGCAGACCATCGTTGTCGGTGTCAGAATGGCACTTCACAATTTAAAAAGAAGCCTGCTGGTGACTAATATTTCAGGCTTTATTTTAAGCGCAAGTTTTGCAGGTTTCGTTCACCTTATAATGAACAGAGCAGACGAATTTGGTTGGGCTGAACAGCTCAAGGAAACAGCTCTTATCGGTTGGGAGTTCGGTCAGGGTCAGCTCAGCTTCAACGGCGGTATAGTCGGTGCAATTTTCGGTGGCGGACCTCTCTTTGCTTTCGGCAAAGGCGGAGCATTTGTGATGGTGTTTGTCTTATTCCTTATATCCCTTTTCTTCCACCTCAATATCGAAACTGACTCATTTGGCGACAGTGTTTCAGGCGCCATTAACGGCGGCAAGCAAAAGCTTGACGAGTCCGCTGAAAATATGAAAGTCAGAAAAGAAGAAAGACAGCGCATCAAGGCTGAAAGAGCGATTCTGATCGAAATGGAAAAGAGAGAAGCTGAAGCTAAAAAAGCAGAAGAATCCACTGCCGATGCTTTCGATTTCAACAGCACTGAAATTGAACTTGATATGGAGCCCAACACCGACCGTGAGACGGGTATGCCTTTACGCGAAGTCAGACGTTTCTTCCCTGAAGACAAGGTTTTCTCATATGATGATAGCACTTCCAAAGAGAGCGACAGCGCTTCAACTATAAAGCTCAGTTCCTTTGATTTTATTTCAGGGGACGCGCCTAAGGCTCGTATGCCTAAGAAAAATTCAGCTCCGCCGAGTGAGTCTGGTGGTTTAATCAGCGGCAATGCACCTAAAAAGCCGAGCACACCCGAACAGACAAAACCCGCTGAAACAAAGGTAGAAGCTATTGAAGATGATGAAGAAGATATCGTAAGAAAGGCTGTAGCAGAAGCTGACGAAAGCCTTAAGAAAAATCTTGATGACGTAGAAAATTATAAGCAGGAAAAGAAAAAGCGCGACTATGTACTTCCGCCTATAGAGTGCCTTAATCAGCCTGAATTTTCATCAAGTGAGGGCTTTGCAAATGAGATGCAGACAACATCAAAAAAACTCGTTGAAGTTTTGTCTTCGTTCGGTGTTGAAACTAAACTTGTAGGCATCAGCAGAGGTCCATCAGTTACAAGATATGAACTTTCACCTGCTCCCGGCGTTAAAATCAGCAAGATAACAAACCTTGCCGATGACATCGCACTCGGACTTGCTTCATCAGGCGTTCGTATTGAAGCGCCAATTCCAAATAAATCAGCTGTAGGCATCGAGGTTCCCAACAAGAGTCGTTCTACAGTTACACTCAGAGAGATTATTTCCTCAGCAGAGTACAAAAAACACGCAGGTAAACTTCTTACAGTTGCCCTCGGTAAAGACATCACCGGTAACGTAAACTGTGCCGACCTTTCTAAGATGCCTCACTTGCTTATTGCAGGTACCACAGGTTCAGGTAAATCAGTTTGCCTTAACTGTATGATTACAAGCATTCTTTATAATGCGACTCCCTCTCAGGTTAAGCTTCTTATGATTGACCCCAAGCAGGTTGAGTTTACAGTTTATAACGGCATCCCTCATCTTCTCGTACCCGTTATCACCGATGCGAGAAAGGCGGCGGGCTCACTTGCATGGGCTGTAAGCGAAATGGATAACAGATATAAGGCATTTTCAAACGCAGGCGTAAGAGATATCGGCGGCTTTAATAAGTATGTGCAATCACATCCCGAAATTGAGCCTATGCCTCAGATTGTTATTTTCATCGACGAGCTTAACGATCTTATGATGGTATCACCTAAAGAGGTTGAAGATTCAATCTGCCGTCTTGCACAGAAAGCAAGAGCTGCAGGTATGCACCTTGTTGTTGCTACTCAGAGACCGTCAGTTGACGTTATCACCGGTGTTATCAAAGCGAATATTCCCTCGAGACTTTCACTTTCTGTTTCTTCGCAGGTTGACTCAAGAACAATTCTTGACTGTATAGGTGCGGAAAATCTTTTAGGTAACGGTGATATGCTCTTTAGTCCCGTTGGTATCACTAAGCCTGTGCGTATTCAGGGTGCATATCTTTCAGACGAAGAAATCGAAAGAATTGTGACATTTATCAAAGCTCAGGAAAACGCCGAATATGATGATGACATTATGAGCGAAATCGAAAGAAATGCTGCAGCTGATAATTCAGGCAAAAAGAAATCAGGTGGTGCAAGCGTCGGCGAAGATGGCGGCAATTATGATGCTCTTATTGAAGATGCTATGGATTTAATAACTCTTGCAGATATAGCTTCAACAACTGCTATTCAGAGAAAATTAGGAGTCGGCTATGCTCGTGCAGGCAGAATTATGGATCAGCTTGAAGAACTCGGTTTTGTAAGTGCTGCAGAGGGCAATAAGCCTCGTAAGGTGCTTGTTTCAAGAGCTCAGTATCTCGAGATGAAGGCAGCAGGAAACGAGCCTGAAACTTCAGAAGAGGAATACGATATTTTTTCAGACTAAATAAAGGAATAGGGCAGGGTTTATCTCTGCCCTAATAAAGGTTTATTATGAGTAATTTTTTACCTATAAATAAAAAAGATGCACTCGAGAGAGGTTGGGATGAAGTTGACTTTGTCTACGTCATAGGCGATGCCTATGTTGACCATCCGTCTTTCGGACCAGCAATTATATCAAGGGTGCTGGAATATAACGGTTTTACTGTCGGTATTATTTCTCAGCCTGACTGGCATACTGCCGAAGCATTTAAGGAATACGGCAGACCGAGACTGGGTTTTCTTGTTACTTCGGGCAATATCGACTCAATGGTTGCTCACTATACAGCAGCAAAAAAGAAGCGCAGTGAGGATGCTTATACACCGGGCGGAAGGGCAGGTATGAGACCTGACAGAACCGTAATAGTTTATTCAAACCGCATCCGTGAAGCCTATGGCAATGTACCTATTATCATCGGCGGTCTTGAAGCTTCACTCAGAAGATTTGCTCACTATGACTATTGGGATGACAAAATCAGACGATCAATCATTTTTGATGCTCAGGCTGATATTCTTTCTTTCGGTATGGGAGAAAAAGCAATAGTCGAAATAGCCGAGAGACTGAGAATGGGTGAGGACATCAGCACAATCCGTGATGTCAAAGGTACTTGTTATGTCTGCGATGTAACTGAAACTCCGCTTTCAGGTGCAGAGTGCCCATCATATGAAAATGTTGTCAAGAGTAAAAAAGAATATGCAGTTTCTTGCCGTATTCAGCAGGACGAGCAGGACCATATCAGAGGCAAGATTATCAAACAGCGACACGGCAACAAGATGCTTGTGCAAAATCCTCCGATGCCGCCTCTCACAACTGCGGAGCTTGACGAGATCTATGCTTTGCCTTATGAGAGAGACTATCACCCCTCATACGAAAAAGACGGCGGCGTGCCTGGTATTGAAGAGGTTAAATTTTCTATCACTCATAACCGAGGTTGCTTTGGTGGTTGCAATTTCTGTTCAATTGCTTTCCATCAGGGCAGATATGTTACTTGCAGAAGTAAAGAGTCAGTGCTCAAAGAAGCTGAACTTCTGACAAAGATGCCTGACTTCAAAGGTTATATCCATGATGTTGGCGGACCTACCGCGAATTTCCGTCAGCCCTCTTGCGAAAAGCAGAAGACCCTCGGTCTTTGCAAAGGCAAGCATTGCCTTGCACCTAAGGTTTGTCCCAATCTCAAAGCAGACCACAGCGAATATATAGATATTCTTCGCGATATGAGAAAGATAAAAGGTGTAAAAAAAGTCTTTATTCGTTCGGGCATCAGATATGACTATATGCTCAAAGATGCCGACGAAACTTTCTTTAAAGAGCTTATCCGTTACCACGTCAGCGGTCAGCTAAAGGTTGCTCCCGAGCATTGCAGTGCGATGGTACTCGAAAAAATGGGCAAGCCCTATATCGATACCTATGTGCGTTTTTCACAGAGATATTTTGAACTGAGCAAGTCTGTAGGTAAAGAGCAATATCTTGTGCCTTATCTTATGTCATCGCACCCCGGGTCAAGAATAGAAGATGCTATCGAGCTTGCACTTTTCCTTAAAAAAAGAAATATCAGACCAGAGCAGGTGCAGGATTTCTATCCCACACCGGGCACAATTTCAACCTGTATGTTCTATACAGAGCTTGACCCGTACACTATGAAAGAGGTTTACGTTGCTAAAACTCCCGAAGAAAAAGCTATGCAGAGAGCCCTTTTGCAGTACTACAATCCTGCCAATAAAGATGTAATCATCAAAGCTCTTAAAAAAGCGGGCCGCTATGACCTTATAGGTACAGGTGATAAGTGTCTTGTCAAAGGTGAGAATGCGGGCAAGAAAGCGCCTTACGGCAAGTCTAGACCCGCCGACAACAGAAAATATGGAGGTAAGAATTATGGCAAGAAGAAAAAGTAAGAAACAGACCAAAAAGCTTATAGGTATAATTATTGCTATAATAGTTGCTTTCTTTGCTTATGAAGCTAAGGATGTTGTAACAGAAAACGTTGATGTCAATGAGTTTGCCAAAGGCGATGCTGTTTATGTTCATTTTATTGATGTTGGTCAAGGTAGTTCAACTCTCATTCAGCAGGGTACATCAGGTATACTTATCGACGCAGGTGAAAAGGATTACGGTGAAGTTGTAATTGACTATCTCAATGATGTAGGCATAACTTCGCTGGAATATGTTGTTGCATCTCACCCTCACTCAGACCATATCGGCGGACTTGACGAGGTGATTAATGCTTTTCCTACAGATAAAATAATAATGCCTGAACTGGCTGAGTTCAACACTCCAACAACACGCGTTTATGAAGATTTGCTTACTGCTCTTTTTGATAATGATATAGAGGCAGAATTCATTTTTGACGAGGGTTATCATTTCAATTTAAATGATGACATTATGGTTCGTGCTATTGCTCCTGTCGAGCAGGACGACAATCTCAACAATATGTCAATTATCTGCTATATTGAAGCATTTGATGCAACATTCACAGTTCTCGGTGATGCTGAAAAGGGCGAGCTGAGAAGCATATTCGATGAAACAATTTACGGTTGGGAAGCTGATGTAATCGCTCTCGGTCACCATGGCTCGAGCACATCAATATATGAGCCTTTCCTCGATGCAGTCAATGCAGATGTTGCAGTTATATCCTGCGGTGCGGGTAACAGCTACGGTCATCCTCACAAAGAGGCACTTGACTACATCAGTGAAAATGCTATGACTTCTCTTCGCACCGACGAAATGGGTGACATTGTTTTCAAAGTTACTACTGATGGATACAGTCTTGTTGAATGATAACTGAGGTGATTTTATGAACAAAGCACTTATCAGAAAAATTATGAACTTTGTTGCAATAGTTCTTTTCGGTGCTATGACAGCGGTTGTGGCTTATAACTATGCTGCAATGGAATGCTCTATTGCACATCAAGGCGCGAGTGCACCTGCCTATATTGCTGTTTTCAGCGGTATACCTTTTATAATTTTAATTGCTGTCTGCCTGATAATCGGTATAGTACTCAAGGAGAAAAAATAATGGAAAAGCTTATAGTTGATCGCATAGTCGATGATATTGCAGTGCTTGAAAAAGAAGATAAAAGCCATATGGAAGTGGCACTTTCTGAAATAGCTGTCGATATTAAAGAGGGGAGTGTTCTTCTCTTTGACGGCTCAGTGTACACTGCCGATGTGGCAAGTGAAGCTGCAAGACGTAAGAAAATTTTTGAGATGCAGCAAAAACTTAAAAACAGAGCTTAACGGATAGGTGCGGCGGCTCCATAGCCGAAGCCTTTGGCTTCGGCTCAGCGATTTCATCGCTGTAAATCGCAAAGCGATTTAATGGACCCGCCTACCACTTTCAGTTTAAGAAAAAAGCTGAAAAATAATTGCGTAAAAAGTATTGACTTGCGCAATATCTTGTGCTATAATCTTTCGCGATAACTCACGTATGGGGATTGGTGTGCCCGTTTGCACTTCAAAGAAGTGTGGCTCACTTTAGAACCTGCGGCGGTTAAAAAAACGAAAAAAGGGAGGATATTACAATGTCAGTAGTATCAATGAAACAGCTCCTCGAAGCTGGCGTTCACTTTGGCCATCAGACAAGAAGATGGAACCCCAAAATGA
>JAZRDY010000131.1:0-21131 GCA_045660525.1 Acutalibacteraceae bacterium
GTTTATTGCATTTTCAATGAGTGCGACAACGCAATCTGGTTCGGCAACTATATTGACGGAAATGTTCACTACGATGAAATCGGCAGACAGAATTTCTATGAGGCTTGGAAAATCACATATGATTTTATCAAATCAATGGCACCCGACGCAAAAATAGGCGGTCCCGGCTTCTGCGATTATGAAACAAGCAAAATAACCGGATTTATGCAGTACACTGCCGAAAACAACTGCGTTCCCGAAATAATGATATGGCACGAGCTCGCTTATTGGTCAATTCCCGACTGGCATCTTCACTATGAAGATTACCGCAGAATAGAGAAAGAATACGGCATAGCTGAGCTTCCGATTATTGTAACAGAATACGGTGAGCCTGAAGAATGCGGTAACCCTGCCGATATGCTTCATTATATCATTGCAATGGAAAAGACAGGCATCTGGGGCAATATGGCTTATTGGCGACTCAGCAACAACCTCAATGATACCACCGCTGATGATAACTCACCTAACTCAAACTGGTGGCTTTACAGAAAATATGCGGAAATGAAAGGTCAGCAGAGACTTGAGGTTACAAGCAAAACTCAGACCGAATACAACCCCGAAAACCGACTTGACGGTTATGCAACTCTCACAGACGACGGTGAAACCGTCAATATGATTGTTACGGGCAAGGATAAAAAGTCCTTTGTAAATCTTAAAGGTCTTGACAAAACAAACCTCGGCGATATGGTTGACGTCAAAATCGAAACTGTTTATTATGAGGGACTCTCGGGAATTGTTTCTTCTCCCACACTTTTAAGGCAGTACGCGGCTAAAGCCGGCAAGAAGCTTAACATTGTTCTGCCCGCAACTGATAATGATGCTGTTTATTTTGTAACAGTAACAAAGCACACTGATGACATCAAAACTATCAGAAACACCAATATTCCCGTAAGATATGAATTTGAAAACGGCAGACTCAAGGGTGACGCTTATACTTATGACAGTTGGTATGCAACAACAGGTGACGTCAAAGGTATGGTCGGCGGCATGGAAAAAGACGGCGACGGCGTAAAAGTTACTTTCACTACCAATAATAAAGGCACATATGACCTTGATATTATCTTCGGCAAGTCAAATGATGCCTGGGGTAATCCTCAGGGCAGAGACTATGCAAAAGTCAGAGTAAAACTCGACGGTAAAGAAGAAATCATCAGCCTTGAAAATACCATCAAGAGCGAATGTACAACAAAATACACCGTGACAAAAGAGCTTTCAATGGGTATACACACTATTGAGTTTTACAACTGTGAGGGCACTTATGTTCTTGACAGTATGCTTGTTTCACCTCACGAGACGGTTAATGAAATTTCTGTACTTGACGACGGAGATAACAGATATTATGCAGTTGCTCCCCACGACGGATATTATGGATTAATCAGTAATCATTCAGGAGAAATAAACATAGACGGTGCAATCGGCAATGTAGAAAGTGGAGATATAGTCTATCTCAGACGCGGTCTTAATGAAATCACCTATGGTGGTACCCTCAGACTCTTTGCAGTTACTGCAAAAGCCTTTTCGGAAACAATCAAAGCTGAGGATATCACTCTTTCAGGTAAAGCTGAATGTCTTACGGATAAATACGGCGTGACTTATATTGACGGCATTTCAAACAATGGCGGCAAAGGTGCTTTCGCTGTAAATGTGCCCGAAGACGGCGACTACAGAGTGACTATACTTTACGCAAACAACTCCGAGGGTGGCGTGCATGATTATAATGTTGACCTGATTGAAAGATATCTCACAGTGACAGTCGGCAACGAGAGTCAGGATATTTTCACCCGCAATACTTTCAGCAGATACACTTATAAAACTATGACATTCAATCTCACTCTCACAAAGGGCGATAACGAAATTTCTATCACCAACAGCGGTAATTATATCTTCCATAATATGGAAGCCTTTGCACCGCAGATTGCAGAGATAACTGTCAATGCTCTGACAAATTAATAATTTTGGACCTGCACAGAACTTTCTTTGCAGGTCTTTTTATACAGCTATTTCCTTGACTTTTAACAGATTTTTCTATATTATATAATCATTATATAAGACTATTCAGGAGGAAAAATATGCATCAGAAACTACTCGCTTTTTATAAGAAAGCTATGGCAATTATAATGTCCGCTTTAGCTTCTCTTTCAATTTTCGGTTCAGGGGACACTGCCGAATTAATCACTTCCCGCCCCGAAGAAAATACAGTCACCGTCTACGACAGTGCTGAAACTGTGGCTGATTACATTCTTAACATTGATCCCACAGATGAAATCCACGATATCAGCGATTTGCTTTACGGCATTTTCTTTGAAGATATCAACTTTGCTGCTGACGGCGGTCTTTATGCAGAAAAGGTTGTCAACCGTTCATTTGAATATAACGAAATCGCAGAAGGTGATAATCTTCACGGTTACAGCAGAGTCGGTGCAAGTGAGCTTTTAATAGAAACAGAAGACTCACTTAACGAAAACAACCCCACCTACCTTGTTATCACTAACAACTCAGACTCCCTTGCAGGTATTGCTAACAAGGGATTCCTTGAGGGCCTGGCCATAGAAAAAGATGCAGAATATGATTTCTCAATCTACGCCAAAGCCCTTGACGGATATAACGGCAAAATCACTGTAAGACTCGTTTCTGACGGCAACATCGTAGGTGAAGCTGTTATTGATGCAATCTCTTGTGATTGGGCTAAATATGAGGCTAAAATCACATCCTCTGTCACAGACACAGATAATGTTTACCTTGAAGTTCTTATCGACAAGGGTACTGTTGCAGTCGATATGGTTTCTCTCTTCCCCGAAACATATAAAGGCCACGGCATGAGAATTGACCTTGCTGAAAAGCTCGCTGACCTTTCCCCTGCATTTCTTCGTTTCCCTGGCGGTTGCATTATTGAGGGTTGGGACGCTGAAAGCGCGTACAATTGGAAAGACTCCATCGGCACCGGCAGAGACGGTCTTCCTCTTGAGTTCGGTGGTACATATGGCGATGTGGCTGCAAGAAAATACGGAGTCAATCTCTGGACTGACCCTAACAATACAGAAGACCCTCAACCCAGCTATATGAGCTATGGTCTCGGATTTTATGAATACTTCCAGTTGGCAGAAGATATTGGCGCTATCGGTGTACCCGTAATCAACAGCGGCCTTTACTGTCAGCTCAGAGGTCAAGGCCCTCTTGATATTGATTCGCCTGAATTTAAACAGTATCTTCAGGATATGCACGACCTTGTAGAATTTTGCCGCGGTGACGAAACTACAACCTGGGGTAAGGTAAGAGTTGCTATGGGACACCCGGAGCCTTTTGAACTTAAGTATATCTGCATCGGTAACGAAAACGAGGGTGAAGCTTATTTCGAGAGATATGAAATTTTCCTTGAGAGCTTCAACGAGGCTAAAGAGGCTAACCCTGAATTATACGAGGGTCTTGAGCTTATCTATTCCTCAGGCTCAGACGATGCTACAAGCGGTAAATACTACTACGCATCATACGAATACGCAAAAGATTACATAACAAATAATAATCTCACAGCAGACGAATTCGCAGGCGCAACCGACCATCACTACTACAACGATCCTGATTGGTTCTTTAAGAATGCAGACCACTACGATGAAGAAAACTATTCAAGAGATGTTGAAAGTATGACAGATACCCACTACGGCGGTGCAATTAAAGTCTTTGTCGGTGAGTACGCGGCACGCTCGAACAAACTCGAAGCTGCTCTCGCTGAGGCGGCATATATGACAGGCCTCGAAAGAAACGGTGATATCGTTGTTATGGCAGCTTATGCTCCCCTTTTCGGCAATCTCACAGCTACTCATTGGGCGCCTGATCTTATTTGGTTTAACAACCACCTTTCAACCGGCTCAATCAACTACTATATGCAAAAGCTCTTCTCAAACAACGCAGGTGACACTCTCGTGGCAACTGACTTCAAGGGTGCTGAAATCGAAGCCGAACCCCTCAAGGGTAAGGTCGGTCTCGGTACCTGGTGGACAAAAGCTGAGTTTGACAATGTAAAAGTAGTAAGCAACAAAAACGATAAAATACTTCGTCAGGATAAATTCACACTGCCCACTAACCTTTGGTGGAACTGGCAACAGATTTCCGAGGGTGATTGGAAAATCAAGGGCGGTAAGCTTCTTCAGACCAACGATTGGCACGCTTATAATCCTCTTGGTGCTATCACAGTTTTCGGTGACGATGAATGGTCAAACTACACTTATACTTTTGAAGCTAGAAAAACAGACGGCGGCGAAGGCTTCCTTATTCCTTTCCTTTATGAAGACGAAAACAATATGTTCTTCTGGAATATCGGCGGTTGGGAAAACACCAAATCAGCACTGCAGAGAGTTGAAAACGGCATCAAGACCGAAGCTATCCCCGAAACTGCAACTGACTTCACTGTTGAAAAGGGCAGAACATATGAAATCAAAATAGTAGTTACCGATTACAACATCAAAGGTTACATCGACGGTAAATTACAGTTCGATTACAACCCCGATGAAAACACCTATGCAGAGTGCTATCAGGTTGTATCGACCGATGAAGAAACAGGTGACGTTATCATCAAGCTGGTTAACAGAACAGAAAGCGACCGAGTTGTTGCCATCGACCTCAATGGTGTTCAGGTTGAATCTGTTGCTGATGTTGCTCAGGTAGCAGGCAATTCACTTTGGGATGACAACTATCTCGGAGCTAAAGAAGCTTGTATTATGGAAGAATTTACCGTTTCAGGTTGCAGCGATAAATTCAATTATACTATTCCTCAGTACAGTGCTACTGTTATCAGACTTCATACAAAATAATACAGACGAACAGTTGACCCCCTCCGTTTTGTGCGGAGGGGGTTATTATAGTTTGCGGTTTACGGCAGGTTCAGGGGGGCTCAGGAGCCAAATAAAATTTGGCTTGGGGACGCGCAGCGTCCCCTCAAAATCCGCTAGCGGATTTTGCCTGAGCCCCCTCGCACAACGTAAAAGTCATAAAAAATCAGAGTACAGACCTCAAATCTGTACTCTGATTTTTTTCGCTCGCCGCGTGGCATTCTTTTTCCTCGCGCGGAAAAAGAATCAAAAACGCGCTGATTTTAGTTGTGGTTTTCAGTCTGAGGAAGACCGCTGAATTTTACGCCCCAGGCATTTGCCCAAGCTTCACAATAAAGCTTTGAATAAGGCACGTTGTTCTTCTTTCTGTAACCCGCAAAGCAGTTGCACCAGATAACTGAGGGAAGTGCAACGATAATGTAGTAAAGAGGACCGAGAAGAAGAGCCTGCCAAGTGTGACCGTATTCGTGAATACGGCAGTTATAAGTCCACTCTTTGCTCTTAGCATTATCTTTGATGAAGATGAACAGACCCATTGGAAGTCCGCCACCCTTCCAGGGTACATAAACAATTTTTGCATAACCGAAGTGCTGCCAACGGTAACCTTTAATCTTAGTACAGATAGCATATGCAATCCAACCTACAAGGTTTACGGGCAATGCCCATGTCCACTGTATAATCATAAAGAGAAAATCTTTAAGGCTCTGCTGCCAACATTTTTCCTTTTTAGGGGGTTCTTTTACTGAAATATCAATCTTTGCCATTATGCATTCTCCTTTGCAACTGCTTTTTCTTCTTTTGCTGTTCTGATTTTTCTCATTTCTTCTTCAATTTCAACAAGAATATCATACTCGCCGTTTTCGTTAGTTTCAATAGTGTGAGCCTCTGAGCTGTCATTATCTTTACCGAGCCAGGTATTTGCGTACTTCTGACCGGAAATCTTTTCTACAATTTTAATTTGTTCTTCTGTGAGAGCTACTGAGCCATACTTATGCTTTGTAGCAACAGCCGCACGGATAAGGCTGTGTTCAGATTTGTTCATCTGGAACTTATGAAGAAGGTACAGAGAGATAAGAGTAAATGCTATAGGAATAATAGCAACGCAAAGACGTACACCGAAAAGTGCGCTGTCAGGCTGATCGTAAAGTAAGCCTGTTGCTTTTTCGTATTCTGTAACTTCGCTACCGGTTACAAGACCGAAGCGACCGAGAATTACAAGTACAAGGCTCTGAACGGTAGTTGAAACACAAGTTTTGATAAGAGTGTTGAATGTACCGATAACGCCTTCACGTCTTCTGCCTGTGATAGCCTCGTCGATGTCGGAAATATCAGGGAAGATATTTGTGGCGGTATAGCCGATACCTGATTTACCGAAGGGATAGAAAATAGCTGAAAGCATAAGAATGATTGTCCAGATAATGGAACTGCTGTTATTATCAGTAGGATTCATAAAAAGACAAACAGCAAATCCTAAAATCATAAGCGGTGTAACAACATATGAGCACTTCTTCTTGCCGTGCTTCATTGTCATAGCATAGTTAAAGGGGAAGGCTGAAGTTTCAGCTGCACCTTCAATTATAGTGAATAAACCGTAAAGTCTGATAAGACGTGCAATATATCTTATATAAAACACAAGTGATGAACGGTAGAAGTTACATGCAGTGTTATAGAAAAGACTCATAACGAAATATCGTCTGAACGCTTTGTTTTTGAGAACGAGAACATATTCTTGGAAGAAATACTTATAGTCAAACTTCTCGAGAACCATATCAAGAGAGGGCTTTTCTCTTGTTTTTCTGAATGTATGTGTAAGGCAAAGAGCATACGCAACTGCAAGGATGATACCTACAAGAAGCATTGGTAATTCAGCTCCGCTTTCAGGGTCATCAAAGCCGAATGCTTTAAGCACAAGCATAGCAAGAATGAAAGATGGGAACATACCGATAGAATTGAAAATGTAGCCCACGGAGTTGTACTGTGTTCTTAAATCATAGTCAGGTGCAAGCTCGGGAAGCATTGCAACATGGGGAACATCAACAAATGAGTATGCCGTTTTGTAAAGCAGATAAACCACTGTGAAATAAACGATAGCCTGTGTCGGTCTTTCGGCACCGTCAAGACCGTAGGAATTCCACAGTAATGCAGTGCTGATAGCATACAAAGGCATTGCCCAAATAATATAGCGTCTGTGTCTGCCGTATCTTGAGCGGGTTCTGTCAGTAATAATACCGATAAACGGGTCAATAACAGCATCCCATATACCGGCAATAAATGTGATAATTGCTGCCTGTTCTGTTTTGAGATTTACCACACCCGTAAGAAAGAGGGTGAAATAAAGGCTGATAACGTAACCGGAGCCCGATGTTGTGATATTGGCACTGCTATAGTTAATCATGGGTAAAACGTCGTTTTTAAAGGTACCCTTGACGCCTATCAGCTTAAGGATTTTTTGTTCCATTTTTACTTTTACACTCCTTTTAAAAATATATGCATATACTTTACCATTTTATCGTCGTAAAGTCAAGGCAAAGGAAGAAAAAAAGAGGCACTTTACACAGCGGTAAAGTGCCGAAAATATTATTATTTTTTGCTTGCTACAAATTCTTCAACCTTGCGTCTGACAATTTTTTTAGTGGTTGTTCTGGGGAAGGGTTCCTGTGAAACATAAATATTTGTAATCTGCTTGTAAACAGGCATACCCTTATTGAATTTTGCAATATCTTCACGAAGCTGCTGTTCAGTTGCACCGCTTTCTTCGTCGATATAAACTGCAGCACAGAGCTTATCGTCCACACCGAGAACAACAACTTCACTGACATAAGAAATCGCCTTGTGGATATCATCTTCAATTCCCTCGGGAGCAACATTTTTACCGTTACCGAGAATGATGAGATTCTTCTTTCTGCCGGTGAGGAAAACAAAATCGTCCTCGTCGATATAACCCATATCGCCTGTCTTGAACCAACCGTCCTGGAAGTTTTCTTTAGTGTTTTCAGGGTCGTTATAGTATCCTGTCGAAACAGATACACCTTTTGCCCAGAGTTCACCGTCCACTACTTTCATTTCGCAACCGGGAACAACTCTGCCAACTGAATCCGCTTTCTGTAAATAGTCAAAGTTGAAAGCAAGAAGAGGTGAACATTCTGAAAGTCCGTATCCTGTGAGAACCATAATACCTAAATCCTTGCAGGAATCAACGAGCATCTGTGATACGGGAGCACCGCCTGCAACAACAAGTCTGAGTCTGCCGCCAAAAGCAGCCTTTACTTCACCGAGAATCTTATCTGTAAGATCGATACCGAACTTCTTTGCAATGTTGCAAATTCTGATACCGAGCTTAAGCTTCTTGTCTTTGCCTTCTTTTTTTGCTGTTGTCCATACTTTATCAACAAGCATCTGAGGAAGAAGAGGAACGGCAAAGAGCATTGTAGGCTTATATTCCTGAAGCTCTTTTGCAATGTATCTCAGACCACTGCTGATGCATACGGGAATGCCGAAATATACCATAAGGAAAAGGTTACCGAGACATTCGTAAGCATGGTTCATAGGAAGAACGGAAAGTGATACGTCGCTTTCGTGATAAACTTTTGCGTGAGCACCGCCTGCCATAACATTTCTTGCAATGTTTCTCTGAGTGAGCATAACACCCTTACCCTTGCCGGTTGTGCCTGAAGTGAAGATAATAGTTGAAAGCTTATCGGGCTGTACTTCGGGGAAAGGAAGATCTTCGTCCTCATATTCTACGGGATCATTGATACAGAACATACCCATAGCACCGTCAGTTTTTTCTTTCACAAGCTCTGCATAATCCTTATATGTTTTATCATAAAGGAAGAAGTCTGCATCTGCTTTTTCCATCTGCTCGTAAATATCTTCAAAGCCGAGTTCTTTATCAAGTGGTACTATAACAAGACCTGCATACATCGCAGCATAATAAGAAACTATATACTGATAGCTTGAGCCGCCAACAAGTGCGATATGACCTTTTTTGAGATCTTTTCTCATAAGCATCTGAGCAAGTTTTTTGCTGTCTGCAACGAGATCGTTATAAGTTTTTTCTACTTTTTGTCTTTTTTCTTTATAGATATAAGCTACTGAATCACCATAGAGCCTCTTGGATCTTTCAGCAAGTTCAACAATTGAATTAATTTCGTCACAATGATAAATTTTAAATTCTTTTTTCGCCACAAAAGCACCTCCGTATTTCCCGTAAAATAAATTCATATATAACACTAATTTTAATGCACAAATCTGCACTTTTAACATAATACCTAAAATTAATATTGTATTTGTTAATATTATAAAGCTTTAAAGTTAATAATATGTTAACTTGCAACATTTAATCATTTAAATGTTGCAATATTTTTCTCTTGTTAAAGCGAATAAAATATGCTATAATTAATGCAACTTTACCAATTGGAGAACCCATATGAAAAAACAGCTCACAAGAAAACAACTTAAATATTTTGCAGAGATGGCATCTCGGAGTTTTATTGACGACCCGGTGCACACCTACATTACAAAAAACAGACGTCTTAGAAAAAAGTTTATTTATCATCTGCTTATCGAGCGTCTTGCCACCTCTTCAAGAGAAGACACAATCTATATTGATGAAGAAAACCGAGGCATCTGTGTCTGGCGCGAAGCTCATAACGAATACGATGTCTTTGATTTTCTTATGTACCCTAACTGGATATTTCTTTTGCTGTATCTGCCTAAGACCATCAAAATGCTTTTAGTGTACGGACATCTCGACGTAAAGGTATTTCCTGAAAATACTCTTATTATATCCCCTGTATTTGTTGACCCGAAGCACCAAGGTCAAGGCGTAGCTTCAAAGCTTATTAAGCAAGGCATCTCAGATCTTACAGCAAAGGGATACAAACTCGGTCTTGAAGCTCAGGATCCTGACAACGTTAAATTTTATGAAAAACTTGGCTTCAAAGTAATTAAACACGACCATTGGAAAAGAGAAAACATCCACAACTACTATATGATGTATGAGGAGAATGGAGAATGAAAAATGATAAACCTTACTTTTGATGAATTTATGAGAGCTGATTTTTCCCTCTATAAAAACAACCCCGTTATCCGCAACCCCAAAAACAGTTTTGTTGTTGCTGACCCCAGTGTACTCACACCCGATATCTCACCCGACGGCAAATGGCATCTTTTCTGCCATACATTTCTTGGGGTGTACCACTATGAAAGCGATGACGGTATCAGCTTTAAAAATAAAGGCAGAGTTGTCAATCGTGCTATGCGACCTGATATCAATATCATTAACGGCAGATATTATCTCTTTTATGAAAGAACTATGCCTTTAATCTGCAACGCTCTCTCATTCCTCGGCGGTAAATGGAAAAGTGAAATTTACTGCACCGAATCAACAGATTTAAAAAATTGGACTAAACCTCACCTTGTAATCGGTCACACAAGACCCTTTGAGGTTGATAAAAAGGGGCAGTCCATATCAAATCCGTTTCTGATTAAAAAAGATGACGGATACAGACTTTATTATTCCTGCGGTCAGACTTTTATCAAAGACTGCAACTTCTGTGAGCCTACTCACATTTCATATGCCGAAAGCAAAGCTGTAGCTGAGGGTTATGTTTCCCGTACCTCCCCTATCATCAGCCCCGATAAAAACAATAAATTCCTTAATCTTTGTTCAGGCTGCATCAAGGTTTATAAGCTCAAAGACTGCTATATCGGTTTGCAAAACGGTATATATGAAGAAAACGGCGACAGCCACTCTGCAATAATGCTTCTCAAGTCTGACGACGGCGAAAACTTCAGCTTTGTAAAACATTTCCTTGTACCACAGAAATGCGGTGACAGCAATTGGATGGCTCAGTATGTTTATGCTTGCTGTCTTACATATTATCAAGGAAAGCTCCGACTTTATTTCAATGCACGAAATGTCGCTAATAATCTGCATGGCAGAGAGTCTATCGGCATTTATGAAGCTACTGTCTGAGTTTTTACTTAAAACGGCAAATTTGTACCCCTTATTTTGCTGAAATATTCATTTATTTCCTCCCGTAAAAGCATTAGAATATAAACTGTAAACCAACACAGTTTACATATTATTTTTCAAGGAGGAAAGAAATGTTAGAAATCTTAGTTACCCTTTTATCCCTATATTTTTTTATCGGAGCTATCAGGCTTGCTTTAAAGATAACGTGGGGTGCAACTAAAATTGTAGCTTCGATTTTATTGAGTCTGGCTTTGCCCGTATTGATACTTTGTCTCGTATTTGCAGGCGGTGCCGTGATTCTCATTCCGGCTTTGCTTATCACCGGAGCATTTACACTATTAAAAAAATCAGTGTAAGAATACGCCGACACCCCATAAGGAAGTATTTTTTTTAAAAGTGAACTAACATCACAATAACGCGTTAAAAATCACCGATATGCGTCAGCATTATCGGTGATTTTCGCCTTTTCTTGCAAGGTTATTTCGCTTTTTAAAGTGCTTCGCAGTTTCGTAAGAACTAAAAATTTCTTGTGTTGAAGCCACAAAACATAGCAAGTCTGTCGCCTTGCGAGGCTTTTGGCAAAAATACAGGGAATTTTGTTCGAGAAACAAATACTTCCTTATGGGGTGTCGGCGAAAAGCTACTTCATTCTTTCAGGAGTGAAGTAGCTTTGATTTTATTTTATTTTAACACTTACAGCTTTGGAATAACTTCCGTAGCCTTTTATATCGCCGACTTTTCTGATAGCTCTGATTCTGTAGGTATGAGTACCGGCACTAAGATCTTCATCTATAAAGGTATAGATTTTATCCTCTGACTCGATAGTAGCAATTTTAACCTTGCTGCCATTTTCAATTTTGTATATAACATAATGAGTGGCACCTGCTACTTTATTCCAGCTGATAATTGCTTTTTGACCACTCGCCTTAACTGAAAGCTCAGGAGCTTTCGGACCTGAAACAGCTTTCAGAATATCTGAGAACTCACCGCAATAAGCTTTTGAAGATATCTTTACAGCCGCACGTACTTTAACCTTAGCGGTATCGCCTGCCGACATAGCCAAGGTATATGAGTTTGTGGTAGATGTATCTTTCTTTTCGTATTTACCGCTCTGAGAGTTGTAAACATAAATATCGTAATATTCCGCACCTCTGACCGTTGACCACTTCAAAACAACTGAACCGGTTGAAGATGAGCTCTGAGCGAGGTCCTCAACCTTATCGGGTACAACAGTGATTTTTTGACTATGCTCAACAGTATTATTGGCAACAGATGTGCAGGTGATTGTTGTCTCGCCGATTTTTTTGGCAGTTATTTTACCATTGGCGTTAACTGTTGCAACAGATGTGTCACTGCTTTTCCAAGTAACAGCACAATCAGTAGCCCAGGCAGGCTCAACAGTAGCTTCAAGAGTTACACTGCTACCATTAGAAATTTTATCAGGAGCATCAAATGACACGGATTCAACATCAACCCTGTTGTTATCCTTGACAATATTAAAAGTGTAAAGTTTACCTTCAATTCGCCACGACGGAGTAATTGAGCTGGTTGCTACAACCTTTACAGTGTATTCGCCTGTTGTATAAAGCTTGATTGTCTTTTCAACAGTGTTTCTGCCTACTTCATACCGCTTGACCTTTTCACCTTTTTCATTAAAAACAGCCACAATATATTTAGTAGCACCGCTGACTTCGTTCCACTGAAGCTTGATATTTTTTCCCGAATTGTAAGCTTCATTTATATTTTTGATGTTTGGTCTTTCGATTACACCCTCAATGTATTCCGAGTAGTTAAGAGCACACCAACCCATTATATCACCGTAAACAACCTTACCCCAAATATATTCACCGTCATAATATTTATCATAGATATCAAACTTTGCACCTGCCGGAATTTTACCCACAATGTTTGCAGAAGTATTGTAATCTGATCTGAGATTGAGCACATTATCTTTCATTTGCCACGTTTCGTGATTTGCTTTAAGGTCTATTTCTGTTTCGTATCCATCAAGGTTTTTATAGAAATCAAGGTCGCTGTTTTTTCGTTCATTACCCTTAAGTCTGAGAACATATGTAAATCCGACTATGTCTGAAAGATTCATAACTCCCCATCTTATCTGACATCTGCCGATATAATTACAATCAGTAAAAGATATTTTATTTCCGCTTACACCTGTTACACAAATAGAATGACCATTCCAACGATACCTGATAATGTCACCCACTCTAAGCTCAGATGCCTTTAATGTTGTATGTTTGACATAGTTATTTCTGGGTGTAATACCTGTAATTTCATATGAAATCTTATTAGCATAACCCATACACTGAATAGAATTATCAAAGCTGTTGCAGTTACATCTGTTAGCGCCCCAATGACAGTTTGAATGACTTGCACAAGGTATGGACGTTACGCCGTCAGGGTCATTTGTTTTTTCCACATGATTCCAATATTTACCGTGAGGAAACTGATTTACAAGTGATACAAGAGTTGTCATTGTGTCATTAGCACTATAAACAGTACTAAAGGGTACCACCGAAAATACGATGACAATAGCCAATATTGAACATAAGAGTTTTTTTATCATCCTATTACTCCTCAATTTTTATATTCCTAAAGAATTATTACAATTTTGTAATTTTTATATATAATATCATATTTTGAAGATTTTTGCAAGTCTTACTGCCCGACTGTAAGTCTGACAAAAAAAGCAGAAAGAATAAGGCTCATAAAATCAGCCGTAAGTCCCGCTAAAAGTGTGTGTCTGGTGTTTTTTATGTTCACAGCTGCATAATAAACTGTAACCGCGTATAGAGTGGTATCTGTTGACCCCATAACAACACTTGCAACCTGCCCCACAAAAGAATCGGGTCCATATGTTTTAAGCACACTTTCAAAAAGCGACAAGGAGCCGCCACCCGAAATCGGGCTTAATAATGCCATAGGAGTTATCTCTTTAGGTACACCGAAAAAGGATGTTATCGGCAAAAGAAAATCTGAAAGAATATCCATTGCTCCGCTTTCCTTAAGCATAGTTACGGCTACAACAAGTCCTGTCAAGCTCGGCATAAGTTCATAAACTATATGTAAGCCTTTTTTAGCTCCCACCATAAAACAATCGAAAACCTTGACTTTTTTCACAAGACCAAAGGCTACAATACCAACAACCATCAAAGGTAAAACATAACTTCCCCAATTATCTGTCATATTTGCCTCTTCCTTTGCCGTTTAATCTGTTGCCGATTTTTGCAACCGTAATCGCCGTTGCAAGAGCGAAAAAGGATGTAAGAAAAGCGGCCGGCATAATACTCATCGGATCTGTGCTGCCGTATTGACCTCGCATCGTTGCAACTGTTGTCGGAATAATGTGCATCGCTGCCGTATTCATAACCACGAACACTATCATTTCTTCACTGGCAAATTCTGTGTTGCTGTTTATGCTCTGAAGTCGCCTCATCGCTTCAAGACCCAGTGGTGTTGCCGCATTGCCTAGTCCTAACACATTAGCTGTAATATTCATCGATATAGCTTCTAGAACGTGTTTTTCCTTTTTCAGCCGAGGAAATATCATTGCCACAACAGGATACATAATCTTTGAAAAGACACGTGTAAGACCTGCTCTGTCACCGATTTCCATTATACCTCCCCACAGACAAAGCATTGAAACTAACCTCAAAAGTAATTGCACTGCACTTTCGGCACCGTCTATAACAGCTGAAGATAGTTTATCCATTGAACCTGTTGCTATAGCTGAAACAAATGAAAATATAAGCAAAATCGGGAAAACATAATTCATCATAAAAATCACCTTAGTAATTATATGATATTTTAAGACTGATCATTACTTGTCTTTGCCGAGGCAAAGGAATGACGGTGGTGGCAAGGGCGCGCCCCCCCAAAAAAGGGGGGCGCCCCTTGGCGGGCAACGTAGTTGCCCGCACTGTAGCCGAAGGCTACAGTGCCACCACCGCAAAGCCAAAGCCCACCCCTCGATGGGGTGGGCTTTGGCAAACGCTTATAATTCAATATCAATTTTTTTAATATTCCACTGACCTGTAACTGAATTTTTCTTTTCGCTGTAATCACAATAAACAGCCTCGTTCTCACTATATAAAATGGCCACGGATTGCACCTTACCGTCAGCAATGAGTCTTTTAAGTTTACCGAGTCTATCATCGGCAATTTTCAAACAGGATGGTATAACATCCGAGTTGTTGGTTGAAATTCTATCCAGCAGCATCAGATCACGAAGTTTCATTTTATCCACACCGCGAATGGTTGAAAAATACTCATAAGCAAGACAAGTATATTTATCAAGAGGGATACTACCCGTCTCTCCCTTGGTTATGAGAAATTCTCCGAAGCCGTAAAACAAATCGAATGGCGACATCTTTTCGCTGACATATGTAAGTGTACGACTGAATCTTCCGCTGTTATAAAGTCGGTCAGTTTCGTTTTCGCAAATACGCAATTTTTCAAGCTCAGATTCTGTAATATAGGGCGTTGAAATAACTTCGTAAGGAGCTTCCCTGCTAAAAACGCAAGGAAAAGCGTCTTTATTCTCGCCCATAGGCGAACCGTAAAGTATCTTTAAAAATCCGAGCTGAAGCATATTAGCACCGATTTTATATGCTCTGTTAAATCCACTTACAAAACTATTATAATCTTCAAGCGGCAACCCTGCAATCAGATCAATATGCACGTGACAGTTGCCGAAAGACAAAAGCTTTCTAACATTATGTTCTACTGAATCTACATCAGTTTTGCGGTTTATCTTTTTCAGAGTTTCTTCATTAAAAGATTGTATTCCAACCTCAAACTGAACAGCACCAACCGGCAATTGAGATATAATTTCAAACAGCTCCCGAGTTAAAATATCAGCGGCAATTTCAAAATGAAAACATACATCATCAGGTATTTTTTTCCCGTATTCCTCTTTTATAAAACGCAGAATTTCAAAAGCTCTCTTTGGATTACAGTTGAAAGTACGGTCTACAAACTTAATAGTTTTTGCGCCCATCTCACAAAGCAGAAACATCTCCCCTTTTACTCTTTCGACAGGCAGAAATCTTACCTTACCGCATCTGCCCGAAAGACAGAATGCGCAACTGAACGGACATCCGCGACTGCTTTCAATATAAGCAATACGATTTCCAAGAGTTTCGGAATACTCTTTGCAATAAGGTGACACTGTGTTTTCGAAGTCAATAAAATCACCGTCAGAAACTATTATATCATCGTCTTTTCTAAAAGAAACACCTTTAATATCAATCTCGGTACCGTCAGATATACACTTCACAAACGCAGGAAATATAGCTTCCCCCTCACCGCTTAAAATAAAGTCAACAAAAGGATATCTTTCAAGAATATCCCTTTGTCTGTATGACACCTCAGGACCGCCAAGTGCAATGATAATTCCGTTTTCCTTAAGCTTTTCTGCAAGTTCGAGTACCCTGCCGATATTCCATATATAGCAGGAAAAAGCTACCAACCGCGGTTTTTCAGTCAAAATTCTATCATAAATATTTTCAGTTTTTTCGTTTATTGTGCCCTCAAGAACCTTGCACTCGCAGTCTTCGATTTTTTTACTTTTAAATGATGTATAAATGCACCAAGGTGCAAGTGATGAGTGAATGTATTTTGAGTTGAGAGCACATATAACTGCTTTAAACTTCATTAGTTATCTCCGTCAATTCTTTTATCTCAGGCTCTGCTATAGCCTTTAAATTAGGATTAAGACTATCAAACAGTTCAACAGCCAAAGGATAATTTTCAAAGTTTTTCTTATCCATAAATCGTTTTTTCAGGTGAAGCATAATGCCGTCTTCTTCCTGTTCGAGCGCCTGCTGTTTTTCCTGATATGCAATTATTTCTTTTTCATATTCAGCCTTAACTATTGAGATAAACTCATTTTCATCATAAATTTTAGCTTTTTCTATTTTAAGCAAGTGTGCCATCTGTTCTATCTGCTCAACAGTATCGGCAGAGTACCTTTTGACCATAGCTCTGAAAACATCGGGCTGAAAATAATATATGTTACCCAAAAGATATGAAAATGCCTTGCGTGTATCAAGATATCCCAGCTTTATGCGTCTGTCTATAACCGCTTCATCAAAATCAAAGGTTGCACCAAGGTCGTCAATATCATATGGTCTGATGTGAACAATCTCGCTATTGAGATAGTTGAGGCTATGTGCCACACCCTTGAGATTTGAAATATCAACGATAATAAGACGGTTGTAGCCACGTTTTTTCAAGGTCATCGCAGGGGTATTATCATATGCACCGCCGTCAAGAAATTTTTCTCCCTCAGGACCGATGTTCTGCACAAGAGGAATATTAGCCGAAGCCAACAGATAGTCCACAAGCTGACCATCAGGCATTTCGTGAATAAAAATCTCTCTGGGCACCACACCCTGGGTCATCTGCACAGCAATAACACAAAAGGCAATCCCGCTGTATCTGACCTTTTTTTCATCTACGAAAGCCGATATAAAATCCCCTGCAGGCGAACCATCGATACCACCGGTTTTTATAAGCTCTTTAAACAGCACACCCCAGTTTTTTCTCGAAAAGAGGTTTTCACTGTCAGGTAAATTTTTCGCAAACTTTACACCCTTTTCAACTGAGATATTATGCCAAAACTCCGTTGCTTTTTCGTAATCCCCCGCTGCAATCAAAGCACCGTTGATGCCGCCGATAGATGCACCGGCAATTGCTTCAAACTCTATCCCCATTTCTCTCAGAGCGGCCCAGGCACCTATCTGATAAGCGCCTTTACCTCCGCCACCGGCTAAAACAAGACCGTATTTCTTCACAATATCAACTCCCTTTTAAAAGCTACATACGCAGGTGAGGCGGCTCCATCAAATCGCTTTGCGATTTGCGGCTGTGGCACAGCCGACCTGTCCGAAGGACAGGTATGGCGCCGCCGACCGACCGATAGCACCTGCTAACCAATTAATTCTGCTATTATCGCATTTGAAATTAAAAATCCCTCAGAAGTAAGCCTTAACCTCTTATCATCAATATGCACAAGACCTGCTTTCTGATATTTTTTCATCTTTCCTATTAAATCTTCTGTTATTTTTTCTCCGTATTTATTTTCGTATTCCTCAAAATTCAAACCATCGGCAAGTCGCAAACGAAGCATAATATATTCATCTTTGTCACCGCCAAAGCCGTCGGAAATCGGCTCAGCACCTGAAATAAAGCTTTCAAAATCTCGCTCATAATAAAATCTTTCACCAAATAAAAATGAGTGAGCCGACGGACCGATACCGATATATTCGTCGCCCAACCAATAGCGGGTATTATGCCTGCTTTCTTTGCCGGATTTTGCAAAGTTTGAGATTTCATAGTGTTTATATCCTGCCGAAGAAAGGCGTTTTGATGTGTGCAGAAACATTTCTGATACAGCGTCTTCATCAGGCAGAACAAGACTATCACCCATTTTATCAAAAGGGGTACCCTCTTCAATTTTTAGCATATAGGCACTGATGTGCGGAATATCAAGAGACAACAGAAAATCTATGCTTTCATCAAGACTTTCCATCGTCTGCGATGGTACGCCAAGCATTATATCAAGAGAAATGTTATCAATGCCTGCATTTTTAGCCATATCAACGGCATTTTTCACCTGATTGGTATCCGAGAGTCTGCCAAGAGTCAGTCGTTCTTTATCTACTGCAGACTGCATACCCATAGATATTCTGTTAACACCGGCTTTTTTAATTTCAGTGAAAAAATCTGCCGATACACTTGAGGGGTTACACTCCACTGTGATTTCGGCATCTTCGAGGAGTCTGTAATTATCTTTTATGCAAGAAAGCGCCTGAGATATTCTCTCATATCCGAAAACACTTGGTGTGCCCCCGCCAAAATAGACCGTATCAATTTCGTCCTCGATTTTATTTTTCCATTTATCCAAGCATAAAAGGACAGCCTGTAAATAGCTGTCCTTTTTTGATTCATCTGCTTTAAAGGAATAGAAATCACAATAAGGACATTTTCTTATGCAAAACGGTATGTGTATATATATTCCTGTCATATTTTTAGCTTTCGTCGTCAAGCTTGAGCACTGCCATAAATGCCTCCTGAGGCACTTCAACACTACCAAACTGGCGCATACGTTTTTTACCTTCCTTCTGTTTTTCAAGAAGCTTTTTCTTTCGTGTGATGTCACCGCCATAGCACTTGGCAAGTACGTCTTTACGCATAGCCTTAACAGTTTCACGGGCGATAACCTTTGAACCGATTGCAACCTGAATGGGAATTTCAAACATCTGTCTCGGAATGTGTACCTTAAGCTTTTCAGCAATCTTACGAGCTCTGCTTTGCGCTTTTTCTGAATGGATAATGAAGCTCAGAGCATCGATAACATCACCGTTAAGGAGCACATCAACTTTCTGAAGACTTGAACGTCTGTATTCGAAAATCTCGTAGTCAAATGATGCATAGCCTCTTGTGCGTGACTTAAGAGCATCAAAGAAGTCATAGATAATTTCATTAAGTGGCAATTCATAGTGGATATCAACTCTGTCAGTTGTGATATATTTCATATCTTTGAATGTACCGCGTTTATCCTGACAAAGATCCATAATTGCACCGACATAATCAGTGGGCGCATATATATGAGCATTGGTAATAGGCTCTTCGCAATAGTCAATGTGAGCAGGCTCGGGATAATGAGTAGGGTTATCGATTTCAACCACACTGCCGTCACTCATATGAATCTTATATATAACTGACGGTACGGTTGTAACAAGATCAAGGTTGTATTCTCTCTCAAGTCGCTCCTGAATTATTTCAAGATGCAAAAGTCCAAGAAATCCGCAACGGAAACCAAAACCGAGTGCACCTGAAGTTTCAGGCTCATATGAAAGCGAAGCATCGTTAAGCTGTAATTTTTCGAGTGCATCGCGAAGTGCTTCATAGTCTGCACCATCGGCAGGGTACACACCACAGTAAACCATAGGATTAACCTTTCTGTAACCGGGAAGTGGTTCGTCGGAAGGTCTCTGAAGTTTTGTAACAGTGTCACCAACCTTTGCATCTCGGACTGTTTTGATAGATGCAGTGATGTAACCAACCTCGCCTGCTGAAAGCTCCTGACAAGGCTCAAGTCCCGTTGCTCTCATATAACCGACTTCAACTACGGTAAACTCTGCACCTGTAGCCATCATCTTCATTGTTTCGCCCGCTTTAAGAGTACCCTGCATCACACGAACATAAACAATAACGCCTTTGTAGTTATCATAAACAGAGTCAAAGATAAGAGCCTTAAGCGGAGCGTCATCAATTGCATCTGAGGGTGCGGGAATGTCGGCAACTATTCTCTCGAGCACCTCAGCAACATTTTCACCTGTCTTAGCTGATACTCTTGGAGCAGCACTGCAATCAAGTCCGATGATTTCTTCAACCTCTGCAGCAACTCTGTCGGGTTCTGCAGCAGGTAAATCTATCTTATTGATTACAGGCACAAGCTCAAGATCGTGGTCAAGAGCAAGATATGTGTTAGCAAGTGTCTGAGCTTCGATACCTTGAGATGCGTCGATAATGAGGATAGCACCCTCACAAGCTGCGAGAGAACGGGAAACCTCATAGTTAAAGTCAACGTGACCCGGAGTGTCAATAAGGTTGAGCTCATATGTTTCGCCGTCTTTAGCCTTATAGTCAAGCTTAACGGCGTGTGCCTTTATAGTGATACCTCTTTCTCTTTCAAGGTCCATATCGTCGAGAATCTGTGCCGACATATCACGCTTAGCAACAGAGTCGGTGATTTCAAGAAGACGGTCAGCAAGAGTTGACTTGCCGTGGTCGATATGAGCAATGATAGAAAAATTTCTTATATTTTCTTTTTTATTAGCCATAATTCACCTCTGAAAATCGGGGAGAAAATTTATCAATATATTATAGCATAAAAGAAAAGTTCTATCAATAGGAAAGTAAAAATATTTCCATTCTTGCCATAGGGGAAAGTTTCTGCTATGGGTGGGCGGCTCCATACCCGAACTGCGTTCGGGTCGGCTACAACAGTAGCCGCAAATCGCTTTGCGATTTGATGGAGCCGCCTCTCCCTTCTTGCACACACTCCCGGAATACAATAAAAAAGACCCTCACATAAGTGAGAGTCTTTAGTTGTTTTATGAAAGCACCAATTATTCGTTGATAGCTGTAACAACGCCTGAACCAACTGTACGGCCACCTTCACGGATAGCGAAACGAAGACCTTCTTCGATAGCGATTTCTGTGATAAGTGTAACGTCCATTTCAACGTTATCACCAGGCAT
>JAZRDY010000132.1:0-2549 GCA_045660525.1 Acutalibacteraceae bacterium
GCACAAAAAAAAGAGACGCGAGTCTGACCCGCGTCCCATAAAAATTATTATATTTTTTCGCTCGCCGCGTGGCGTTACTTTTGCTAGCGACCAAAAGTAACCAAAACTCGCTGTCACTTATTTCTTGCTTGCAAGATATTCCTCTCTACCGAGCTCGTAAAGGTTGTTACCCTCTGAGTCGATGATAACCATAAGAGGCATATCTTCAACATAGAGCTCTCTGAGAGCTTCTGCACCTAAATCTTCATAAGCGATGAGCTTAGCTGACTTGATGCACTTAGCAAGAAGTGCGCCTGCACCACCGATAGCACCGAAGTATACACCGCTGTACTTCTTCATAGCGTCAACAGCTTCGGGAAGTCTTGCACCTTTACCGATCATACCTCTTGCGCCAACTGACATCATTGTAGGTGCATATGCGTCCATACGGCCACTTGTTGTGGGACCTGCTGAACCGATAACTGTACCAGGTTTAGCGGGTGTGGGACCTACATAGTAGATTGTTGCGTTCATGGGGTCGATGGGAAGCTCTTCACCCTTAGCGAGTGATTCGCACATTCTCTTGTGACCGGCATCTCTTGAAGTGTAGATGATACCTGTGAGAAGAACTCTGTCACCGGCCTTAAGGCTCTTTGCAAGTTCTTCGGTAAGGGGTAATGTAATCTTTCTTTCCATTTTATATTACCTCCGATTTGTGACGTGTTACATGGCAGTTGATGTTGATTGCACAAGGCATACCTGCGATGTGTGTCGGGAGAGTTTCGATGTTAAGACCGATAGCTGTTGTCATGCCGCCGAAGCCCTGAGGACCGATACCGAGCTGGTTGATCTTTTCAAGCATTTCCTTTTCAAGGTCAGCATAGAAGGGATCGGGATTTTCTGAATCGATGGATCTCATAAGAGCCTTCTTAGCAAGAAGAGCAGCCTTATCAAATGTACCGCCGATACCAACGCCTACTACCATAGGAGGACAGGGGTTGGGGCCTGCTGTTTCAACAGTTTCAATGATGAAATCTTTGATACCCTGAAGACCTGCTGAAGGCTTGAACATACGGATAGCACTCATATTTTCGCTACCGAAGCCCTTGGGGCCAACAGTGATCTTAAGCTGATCGCCGGGTACGATTTCTGTGTAAAGCATAGCGGGTGTGTTATCACCTGTGTTACCTCTGCGTACGGGGTCCTTAACAACACTCTTACGGAGATAACCCTTATCATAACCGCGGCGAACACCTTCGTTAACAGCTTCTGTAAGGTCACCGCCAACAATGTGTACATCCTGACCGATCTCAAGGAATACACAAGCCATACCTGTATCCTGACATACGGGTACGTTTTCTTCGTCAGCGATTTCATAGTTCTTGATGATATCGTCAAGGATACCCTGAGCGATTTTACCATCTTCGCAAGCTCTGCAGTTCTTGATAGCGCACTTAACGTCTGAGGGTAAGTGGCAGTTTGCATCGATGCAAAGCTTTTCAATAGTATCAATAATTACGTCAACATTAATCTCACGCATTATTTGTTTTCCTCTCTTTCGTGTCTTGCATACTTGGGAAGAAGTAAGGGTGATACCATACCTGTTTCAAGACCAGCAGCCTTGAGTTCTTCAGCGTAAGCAGCAACGTGGTCGATGTTCATTGCACCGAGTTCAACGTCCTTAGCCTTAGCAGCTGCAGCTTTACCTGCATTTCTACCGAATACGATGATATCAAGAAGTGAGTTACCCATAAGACGGTTTCTGCCGTGGATACCACCAACAGCTTCACCTGCAACAAGGAGGTTGGGAATGGTCTTTGTGAAGCCTTCGCCGCCGATTTCAAGACCACCGTTCTGATAGTGAAGTGTGGGATAAACGAGGATGGGCTGCTTTCTCATATCGATACCGTAGTTGAGGTACATTCTCATCATAGCGGGAATTCTCTTTTCGATTGTACCCTCACCGCCGAGGATTTCGATCATGGGAGTATCAAGCCATACACCGCTGCCGAGAGGAGTGTCTACACCCTTACCGTTAGCGCATTCACGGATGATAGCTGAAGCTGAAACGTCACGAGTCTCAAGAGGATGAGCATAAGCTTCACCTTCTGCGTTAACAAGCATAGCACCGAGTGAACGAACCTTTTCAGTTACGAGAGCACCGAAAATCTGTGAGGGGTAAGCAACACCTGTGGGATGGTACTGGATAGTATCCTGATAAAGAAGAGGAGCACCTGCTCTGTATCCGAGTACAAGGCCGTCAGCTGTAGCACCGTAGTGGTTTGATGTGGGGAAGTTCTGATAGTGAAGTCTGCCTGCACCGCCTGTAGCGATAACAACAGTCTTAGCTTTTGCAACAAGGTAGTCGCCTGTTTCCATATTAACAAGAACAGCACCTGCTACCTGACCCTTATCGTCTTTGATAAGTCCAACAGCACTTGTAAACTCAATTACAGGAATCTGTCTGTTGAGAACTTCATCACGAAGGTTTCTCATAATTTCAGCACCTGAGTAGTCCTTACAAGCGTGCATTCTTTTTCTTGAAGTACCGCCACCGTGGGTTGTAACCA
>JAZRDY010000133.1:0-5560 GCA_045660525.1 Acutalibacteraceae bacterium
CTCGAAACAATAGGTGACTATGCTTTTGCGGACTGTAAAAATCTCAAAAGGGTAATTTTGTCGGATAACCTGAAAAAGATAGGAAAATATGCTTTTTATCAAACCGCTGTCAGCAGTATAAATTTACCTGAGGGTCTTGAAACTATAAGCAGTTATGCCTTTTACAGCACAGATATAAGCAATCTCAACTTGCCCGAAACCCTTAAGGTTATAGGTTATTATAGTTTCTGTGGTACAAAAGTAAAAAATGTATTTATACCTGAAAGTGTTACACATATCAGTAAAGGCGCTTTTGAATCATGCAAAAGCTTAAAGAAGATAACATTCACTAATGCAGTATGTCAGATGGAATGGTGCGATTCACTCGAAGAGATTGTTTATCCTGCCGATTTCACAGATTTCAATAGATACAGAGGCGATCTCATAGCTTTCAAATGTCCTAATCTTAAAAAGATAACTTTCCCGAGCGTGGAAAAGAAGCATAATATAAAAATTTCGATAGAAGATTATGATGTATTTGTCAAAGACTGTCCAAATGTTACTTTGGGTTATGTAAACTTTGATATGATAAAAAATCAATACATTGATTATGCGGTTATAACCAAGTCTGTTTCAAAGCTTGGCAAGGTTACGGGATTAAAACACCAACAAAAGGGGAATGACAATAAGCTCACCTGGTCGCCGGTTAAGGGTGCAGGATACTATAAGGTTTATTGGTGGGATAATTACAACAAAAAGTGGACAAGAGTATACTGCGGTGCTGACACTTACACAACCAATATCAGTGACGGCAGATATAAGGTCAGAGCTGTAAACTATGACGGTGAAAAGTATGTTTACGGCAAATACAGTGCTGAAACAGAGCTGCACACTATGTCACCTCTCAATCTTGTTATCCCTGAAACAACAAGTAACAGTGTAACTCTCAGATGGTCTAATACTACCGATCAGACAGGCTTTCAGCTTTATTATTCCACTGACAGAAATTCAGGCTACAAAAAGGTAGTTGATACTACCAAACGCAAATATACTGTAAAAAATTTCGAAAAGGGCAAGACCTATTACTTCAAGGTCAGAAGATATTACAAATATCCCGACGGTAATATTGCTTACGGCTCTTTCAGTGTAATAAGATCAGTTACATTATAACTTCAGACGGCGGGGGGGTGTCCCTGCCGTTTTTAGTGCACTTTGGCGCGTACTAAAAACACTTGCTTTATTTTATGGCTTATGCTACAATAGTATGGCAAAAGTTTAAGGAGGTAATTATATGCTTAATTTATTGCAGACTAAGTTTTCTAATTGGATTGCCGCAATGATGGCAGTGTTGTCCTTTTGTTTTGTAATTTTACCCTTTGGTACTCAGCTTCCCGAAGAGAGAAAGTGCGCTCCTGAGTTCAACGGCACATTTCTGCAATCCTGGCTCGGCTGCAGTTGGGACGAAGAACGCTGGGCTGATGAAGTTGCAACTATGGAAAAAGACGGTATAAAATATCTTGTGCTTCAGGATTTGGCAAGTATGGACTTAGAGGGCAACTGGAGTATCTATTATAATAGCTCAATCGATGCTTTCGAGAATGCGGCTTTTGGCGGTGATGTTTTAGCGGCGGCTTTAGATGCTGTTAAGGGTAGCGATATTCAGATTTTTGTTGGTCTGACCGCTTTTGATAATCTTTGGTCAACGGGTACTATCACCAATGAGTACGCGCAGGTTTGCGATATTACCGCAGATATGATGCAGGATATCTATGATACATATTATGAGGGCAACGAGGCTAATTTCTATTCCTGGTACTTCACAATGGAATTCAGTAACAACATTCTTATGAATCTCGGTATGCCCAATATAATTAAGGGTCTTAATGTTGTACTCGATAAGGCTACTGAAATTGACCCGTCAATTCCTCTTATGATGAGCCCGTTCACATCTAATTATCTTTCACTTGGCAAGGGTGCAGCTCTTGTGCAATGGATGAAGCTTTTCAGAGAGAGTCATTGGCGTGACGGCGACATCTTTGCGCCACAGGATGCAGTTGGTGCTGCGTGGATTGAAGAGGATGATATTGAAAATATATGGAAGATGTATTCACTTGCAATTGAAAGCTGTGAAGCTGATGTGAAGCTCTGGGCAAACTGTGAAAACTTCACTTCTGCTATAGCTGACAGCTTTGGTGCAGGTCTGATTAATCCTCCTGTAAGTGAAAATGTTGTTAATGTTCCCGTAACTCTTGACAGATTCGCTTATCAGATGGACGTAGCTTCACGTTATTGCGAAAACATTATCACTTTCTCATACAGCCACTACTATAGTGAAAATCAGGCAAGTGATGCTTTTATCAGAACTTATCATGACTATGTTGATAACGGTTATGTACTCGAAAAAGAGTCGCCTGTAATGGGTGAGTTTAGCAAGAACGAGACCGACGAAGGCATTGAGCTTAATTGGGCTCAGGCAACAGATAATATCGGCATCTCACATTACCGTATTATGAAAAACGGCAAATTCCTTCATAGAGCCGAGACCTTTGACGGCTATCACAGAGTAAGCTTCACAGATGCTGACGGCACGATGAGTGACAGATACACTATCGTGGCATTTGATGCTGCAGGCAATATCTCACAGGAGATTGAAGCAAAATAACTAAACTTCTTTTCATTACTTTTCTTTCAAGAAAAGTAATGCCTGTCCGGCGAGGACAATAATGAATATAAAGCAGAGAACAAAAAAGTTCTCTGCTTTTATTGCCGTTTGACACAAAAAGTCCACAATCAGAAGTTATTATATAATCACAGGAGGGATCCCTGATGTACAGAATTTTAATAGCAGACGATGAAATAAAAATAAGAGAAACCCTGAAAGACTATCTGACGGCAAAAGGCTTCAGTGTCACACTGGCAAAAGATGGTGAGACGGCAGTGTACTCTGCTGAAAATGAGAGCTTTGATCTCATTATTTTAGATGTGATGATGCCGAAGAAAGACGGACTGACAGCCTGCAGAGAAATAAGAGAGTTTACGGATATACCCATACTCTTTTTGTCAGCATTGGGCGAGGAAGAAAATCTGCTGAAAGGTTACAGATTCGGCGGTGATGACTATATTGTAAAGCCTTTTCCTTTGGCGGTGCTGTGCGAAAAAATCACGGCTATGATAAAGCGTCATAAGGGCGTGGGTGCAGATCACAGCATAAGTGAGTCGGGTATAAAGCTCAATCTCAAAACAAGGCAGGTTTTCTGCGACGAGAGAGAAATCAGTCTGTCAACTAAAGACTTTGAACTTTTGCTGATGCTTATGCAAAATAAAGGCACAATTTTAAGCCGAGATATAATTCTCAATAAAATATGGGGCTATGACTTCGACGGTGACAACCGTACCGTTGACACTCACATCAAAAGAATCAGAAAGGCGATGGGCGACAAGTCTAATCTTATCGTCACCAAGACAGGTTTAGGGTACTCTTTTAAAAAGGAGGAGTGAATATGACAAAGAAAAAGCTAAGAAAGACATTGATTATCGGTATAGTGATGTTTTATATTTTGTCCTGCTCTGTTTTATTGTTAATAATAGAAGACAATCAGGAGGATAAATTCAGAAGCCAGCTGAGCAATCTCATAGGCAAGAATTATGTAGAAAGTTTAGCGGTTCATTTTGAGGATATTGAAATAGACAGTAAAGAAAAAAGCGACAAGGTTGCATATCTGTTTATGCACTATTATGCTGACAGTATATGGAAATATGTGTATATATATAACAGGCCTTTCTCTTTAGCTGTTCAGGACAGAGAGGGCAATATTACATATCTTCACGATAACTTTTTTTATTGGCCCTTAGGTTTGGAAGATGATGTATGTGTAGGACTTGATGAATACCTTACCGATGAAATAAGAAAAGAACTTAAAAATGCGAAGAAAGACAAATATAAAGCAATAATCGATGAGCTAAGTCTTTATTTTGACGGTGAAAAGTATATCCCTGTTGAAGCAGTATTCAGAGCTCAGGCTGACCTTTATGAAGATAAAAGAATGACTGTTAAATTCACAGATTATAAGCCGAATAAAATAATAGAAAACAATCCCTATGCTATGGGGGTAAGACTCTTAGAGTTGGAAACAAAATTTTATAACAGACCTTATTATCCTAAACTCAGACAGGCAATTGATGAGGAATATGCAAGGCTGAAAGACGAAATCGGCGAATACTTCGGAACAGACTTCGGCGCTCCGGGTTTTGGCGGTACTTCAGGTGATTGGGTCGGCACCTTTGATCTCGCATTCGGTGACGGCTACAGAGTGTATTTTGCATTCATATATAATCCCTATCTTGTTACATTTTTCTCGACTGATTATCAGGATATGCTTATTATATTGGCGTTTCTCTTTATGGCAGTGGGAATTGTCTTCTATATAATGTGTATGAAAGTTATAAACAAGGGCCAAAAACTCGACGAAGCCAGAAACACTTTCATTTCAGGCGCATCTCACGAGCTGAAAACCCCTCTTGCTGTCATACAGAATCAGTGTGAATGCATAATGGAAAACATCGCACCCGAGAAGAACGAAGAATATATAAAATCCGTTTATGATGAAGCACTGAGAATGAACGGTATTGTGTCATCACTCCTAAGTTACAGCAGAATTTCTCAGTTGACATCTGTTGATAAAGAGCGATGCAATCTCAGTGAGCTTCTCAGAGAAGAGATAGCAAACTACAGCACCTTTGCAGAAAACAACGGTGTAACTATAACTGCAGACATAGTCGATGATATATATGCCGAATGTAATGCACAGATGATGAAAATAGCCTTCGGAAACTACATCTCAAATGCTATAAAATACTCTGTCGGTGATAAAAAAGTTCATATCAAGCTTTGGAAAAAGCACTATATCAATATGACTGTTACGAACCCTGCCGACAAGGAAAACGCAGTCGTTGCATCTAAAGCCTGGGCTGAATTTTCAAGAGGAGATGCATCTCGTCAGCGTCAGGGAGCGAGTATCGGTATGGGTCTGCCCATATGCAAGAAGATATTTGAGCTTCACGGATTCAGAGGCTACTCAAGCTTTAAAGACGGCAATATAACATTCAGTATATATATGTAAGCTGACTGCAACCGGGTAGTGCGGCGGCTCCATAGGCGAACGCAGTTCGCCTCAAGGAAAGCTCAGCTTTCCTTGTAAATCGCCATAAGGCGATTTAATGGAGCCGCCTTTCGCTTTCTTCCTGCGTGGAAAGTGAGTGAAGATTCACTTCTTGCTGAAACGCGTACAAAAAACGAAAAATCATAAATGAGCAAATGCTATGAAAATCGAAGAAAATTGAAGAAAAAACGAGCTTTAAAAATGTAAATTAAAAAACTTCAAAAAAGGGGTTGACAATACACTTAACTTATGATAATATATCCGAGCATTAAAAATAAATGATTGGAGGAAAAAGTTATGTCAACTTACATGCCCAAGGCTGGCGACATCACTCGTCAGTGGCACATCATTGACGCTGAAGGCAAAACACTCGGCGCTGTAGCTGCTAAGGCTGCTGTTCTTCTCAGAGGTAAGCACAAGGC
>JAZRDY010000134.1:0-4754 GCA_045660525.1 Acutalibacteraceae bacterium
ATCGGTTCAGCTCAGAGAGTTCCCACTCCCACAGGTTCAACAACAATCCTCGTTGCTGTTGTTAAGGGTGACGACGTAACTAAGGAAGGCATCAACGCTGCTATGAAGGCTGCTGCTTCAGATAGCTTCGGTTACACAGAAGAAGAACTCGTTTCATCAGATATCGTTGGTATCAGATACGGTTCACTCTTCGATGCTACTCAGACAATGGTTACAAAGATCGAAGACGGTCTCTATCAGGTACAGGTTGTTGCTTGGTACGACAACGAAAACTCATACACAAGCCAGATGGTTCGTACAATCAAGTACTTCGCTGAGCTTGCATAAGTCTGAAGCTTTAATATTAAGCGCAGAACGAAAAAACTTAACGGACTTCCTTGTGAAGTCCGTTTGTTTTTTTCTAAAGCTTCATTTAATCAATAGCATCAACGCCTTTTTGGTTACTTTTTGGGCGGCAGCAAAAAGTAACGCCATGCGGCGAGCAATGAAAAAGCAAAGAGAATAACGTTTTTTGATAAAGGGCATATCTTGACAATGACTGTCAATAGATGTTAAAATTATGCAGTTGTTAAAGTTACAATTTTACAAAAACTAACCATTAAAAGAAGTGAGTTTTGCGATGAATAAAGAAGAAATAATCAAAAAAGCCAGACATTCGGCATACTATGTCAGTGCTTTTATCAAGTGGACATTTTTCAGCCTGATTCTCGGTGCAGTAGGCGGCGGTGTGGGAGCACTCTTTTCCCACCTGATTTCATATGTCACCTATGTTAGAATGAATAACAACTGGCTGATTTATCTTTTGCCCTTGGGCGGTGTGGTGATAGCATTTATTTATCATATCTTAAAGGTTGAGCACAAGGGTACGAATCAGGTTTTTGAAGCTGTCAGAAGCGAAGAAAAAGTACCCTGCCGACTTGCTCCGGCAATAGCAATCGGTTCAGGTATAACTCATCTTTTAGGCGGTTCTGCAGGTAAAGAGGGCGCGGCGCTTCAGCTTGGCGGAAGTGTGGCTACACTTGTGGGCAGAATATTCAGAACAGATGAAAAAGACAGACATATTCTTACAATCAGCGGAATGGCGGCAGTTTTTGCGGCGGTTTTCGGCACACCTGTCGGTGCGGCAGTGTTTGCGGTAGAAGTTGTCAGTGTGGGTTATATATCCTTGTCGGCTCTTTATCCGTCTTTTGCGTCGGCACTTGTGGCTTACCTTGTAGCTATCAGGTTGGGGGTACACCCTGAACGATTTAATGTTGATGTTGTGCCTGAAATGACAGTAGAGAGTATCGGCAAAGTTGTGATTGCAGCTATAATTGCGTCAGTGGTCAGCATTGTCTTTTGTCTTGCGATGAAGCATTCACACAAGGCTTTTGAGAAATACATCAGAAATCCTTATATAAGAGTGGTTACAGGCGGTGTGGCTGTGATTGCTATGACTCTGCTTGTGGGTACCAATGACTATAACGGCAGCGGTATGCATATAATCGAAGGTATTTTCCACGGTGAAGAAGTCAGCAAGTTTGCTTTTATTCTGAAAATTATATTCACAGCGGTTACTATAGGCAGCGGATTTAAGGGCGGTGAGATAGTGCCGACACTGTTTATCGGTGCAACTCTCGGTTTTGCTATGGCTGATATTGTTGGTCTGCCCGTGGCATTTTGTGCGGCAATCGGTATGATGGCATTATTCGGCAGTGTTACAAACTGTCCCATTGCTACAGTGTTTTTAGCTTTGGAGCTGTTTGGCGGTGAGGGTATAATTTTTTATGCTTTAGCAGTGTTTGTATCTTTTGTTTTATCGGGATATTTCAGCTTATATACGGGGCAGAAGATAGTCTTTTCAAAGATAAAAGAAGAAACCAGAGAATAAATAACTGAAGTTTTGGTCAAGCTTTTACAAAAGCTTGCGGGGTGCGGGGCAGAGCCCTGCAAAACAAAAAAATCAATCCACCTGAAAAGTTCAGGTGGATATTTTATATTTTATTATGATTATGAAATGAAACCAATTTTAATAACTCAGGTTAGGGTAATATCTTGTTGGTAGTAATATACTCAGCGCCAAATAGTACCATAACATCTGCAATAATGGGCACGTCAACAGTCCAGGCGGCTATGGTGATGCCTTTTTCTTTGGCATATGTTATTGCTGAGAAAGATTTATAAAGAAGCCAACAGTTAAAGTTGATGCCGAAATTGTGTTCAACACACCAGTCAATATCTTCTTTGGTAGGCTCGTTTGCAAGATAGAGGATTTGAGCATCTTTATCGATTTCGCGATAAGCTTCAAGATATTCCTCGGTGAAAGAAATGATTACAGCTTTGTCCGAAAGCTCGTATTCATCAAGCATAGCTTTGAGAGTAGGAAGCAAAGTGGGATCACAGTCTTTTATTTCAATAACAGGAGGAATATTCCACTCTTTGCATACATCCAGGGTTTCTCTGAGAGTCGGCATAACTATATCCGGATGCTCTTCGATATGATTGCCGCTGACAAGCTTCATTGCTCGTAGTTCTTCTAAGGTGTAATCCTCAACTTCACCCTCGCAGTCTGTCATATAGTCAACATCGTCGTCGTGAATAACAATCCATTCACCGTCTTTGGTGGTATGTATATCAAGCTCAAAGGCATCGAAGCCATATTTGGCAGCGCCGTGGAAAGCGGGCAGGGTGTTTTCGGGATAGAGAGACGAAAGACCTCTATGGGCAATGAGTTTTGGGGCTGAATCTGTGTGCATTGAAATTACAAAATTACTGCTGACGGTTTCAACATACAGTGGCAAAATAACAACGACTGTAAACAAAAGCGCAATTGTTATAACAGCTGAAATGAGCTTCCGTATTTTTTTAAAGAATTTGAACATATTTACTGCTCCTTTGTTTTTACTTTAATCATATTATAGCTTATAAAGGTGTAAATATCAAGAGAGGTTATTGTCTATTCTTATGATGAAAATTGACGCTATATATAGAAAATACATATATTTTTGTTATAAATATATGAAAATACAACATAAAACAACACTTTTTATAGAAAATGTGTATTGACTTTAGCGCTTTAACACTGTATAATGGTAACATTGTTTTATTTCTCGGAATATAATATGATTAATCCTAAGAGGTGATTTATAATGAAAAGAGTTTATAATTTTTCAGCAGGTCCTTCAATGCTTCCTATTTCAGTGCTTGAAAAGGCAGCAGGCGAAATGATGTGCTATGGCGACAGCGGCATGAGTGTTATGGAAATGAGCCACCGCAGTGCTGTTTATGATGAAATCATCAAGAGTGCAGAAGCGCTTCTTCGTGAAATAATGGAAATTCCCGACAACTATAAAGTGCTTTTCCTTCAGGGCGGTGCTTCAACACAGTTCGCAGCAGTACCCCTTAACCTTATGAACAAAAACAATAAGGCTGACTACATTCTTTCAGGTCAGTTCTCAACAAAGGCTTATAAAGAAGCTCAGAAATATGGTGATGTTGTTGCCGCAGCTTCATCAAAAGACGATAATTTCAGTCGCATCCCCGAAACAACAAGAGAGTCATTCAGACCTGATGCAGACTATGTACACATCTGCTTTAACAATACAATCTATGGCACAAAGTTCGGCTATATCCCCGATACGGGCGATATTCCTCTTGTTGCTGATATGTCATCCTGCATTATCTCAGAGCCCGTTGACGTAAGTAAGTTCGGTATGATTTATGCAGGCGCTCAGAAAAATATGGCTCCTGCAGGTCTTACAATCGTTATTGTACGCGAGGATCTTATCGGCAATGCAAGACCCGATACACCCGCCATGCTCGACTATAAGCTTATGGCTGACAACGATTCAATGTATAACACTCCTCCCTGCTATTGCATTTATGTTGCAAAGCTCGTTTATGAGTGGATCAAAGAACTCGGTGGTCTTGGCGAAATGAAGAAGCTCAATGAAAAGAAGGCTGCTGTGCTTTACGATTATCTTGACTCGCAGGACTACTATGTGGCTCCCACAGAAAAGGGCAGCCGTTCAATGATGAATGTTACTTTCGTAACAGGCGATGCTGACCTTGATAAGAAATTCGCTTCAGAAGCTGCAAAGGCAGGTCTTCAGAATCTCAAGGGTCACAGAAGCGTCGGCGGTATGAGAGCATCAATCTATAATGCAATGCCATATGAGGGTGTTGTAGCACTTGTAGAGTTTATGAAAGACTTTGCTCAGAAAAATCCGAAATAAGAGGTAGAATCTGATGAAAAACATTAAAACAATGAACAAGATCGCAAAAATCGGTCTTGATGAGCTTGATAAAAACATCTTTAACATAAGCGACGATATCGATAATCCCGAGGGTATTATGGTGCGTTCAGCATCACTTCACGATATGGAATTCGGCAGTGAGCTCAAGGCGATCGTACGTTGCGGTGCAGGTGTAAATAATATCCCCACCGATAAGTGCGCAGAACAGGGTATAGTTGTATTTAACACTCCCGGTGCCAATGCAAACGGCGTTAAGGAGCTGACTATTGCGTCACTTCTTCTCGCTTCAAGAAAAATTACCGACGGTATCAACTGGGCAAATACTCTTGAAACAGATGTTGCAAAGCAGGTAGAAAAAGGTAAGAGCGCATTCGGTGGCTGTGAAATTCAGGGCAAGACACTTGGTGTTATCGGTCTTGGTGCTATCGGCGGTCTTGTTGCCAATGCTGCAAAGAGCCTCGGTATGAAAGTTATCGGTTGTGACCAGTTTATTACAGTTGATGCTGCTTGGCATCTTTC
>JAZRDY010000135.1:0-3653 GCA_045660525.1 Acutalibacteraceae bacterium
TAAAGCACCTGTCAGAGCAATGGATAAATTCTGCAGCTTTTATGTGGGTCTTTTCAGAGGCACACCTATGGTGGTTCAGCTTCTTGTTTTCTATTATGTTATGCTTCCTCTTATGGGCATCAAAATGTCATCGGTACTCGTTGCAATTACAGTCTTCGGTCTTAACAGCGGCGCTTACATATCCGAAATTATGCGCGGCGGTATCCTCAGTGTTGACCCCGGTCAGATGGAGGGCGGCAGAAGTGTTGGTCTGAGCTACGGCACAACAATGCTCAAGATAGTTATTCCTCAGGCTGTAAAGAATATTCTGCCCACAATGGGTAATGAATTTATTGCCCTTGTAAAAGAAACCTCAGTTGTTTCTTTCGTCGGTGCCAAAGACTTGTATCTTGCTTTCCAGAGCATCGGCTCAGGTACTTATGAATATATGGTACCCTATCTCGCAATGGCAATTATCTATATTGTTATAGTTTGCCTTATTACCTTAGGCATCAAGATTATGGAAAGGAGGCTGCGTAAGAGTGATAGAGGTCGTTAATCTTTGCAAATCCTTCGGTGACAATCACGTGCTCAAGGATATTACCACCACAATCAAAAAGGGCGAAAAGGTCGTAGTTATCGGCCCCTCAGGCTCAGGTAAAAGCACATTCCTTCGTTGTCTCAACTGTATGGAAGACCCCACAAGCGGTTCAATTATCTTCGGCGGCGAAGACATCGCAGACCCCAAGGTTGATATCAATATCCACCGTCAGAAAATGGGTATGGTGTTCCAGCACTTTAACCTTTTTGCCAATAAGACTGTTATCGAAAACATTATGATGGCTCCCGTTTACGTGGCTAACAAAAATCTTAAAAAGAACAAGAAAAACCCCGACTACACAGGCCCGAAAACTAAAAAAGAAATAAAGCAGCAGGCTTACGACAGAGCTATGGAGCTTCTTAAGAGAATCGGTCTTGAAGATAAGGCTGATGCTTACCCCTCAAGCCTTTCAGGCGGTCAGAAGCAGAGAGTTGCCATTGTTCGCTCACTTGCTATGGATCCCGATGTTATCCTCTTCGACGAGCCTACATCAGCTCTTGACCCCGAAATGGTCGGTGAAGTGCTCGAGCTTATGAAAGACCTTGCAGACCAGGGTATGACAATGGTTGTTGTTACTCACGAAATGGGCTTTGCAAGAGAAGTTGGCACAAGAATTATGTTTATGGACGAGGGTAAATTTGTGGAAGAAGCTACTCCGGAAGAGTTTTTCTCAAATCCCAAGAGCGACAGAGCCAAGGATTTCCTTTCAAAGGTACTTTAAGTCAAATTTCAAAGCAGACGGATTTAATTTTCGTCTGTCTTTTTCTTTTAATACTTTGTTCATATTTCCTCAACCTAAACAAAACCACCTTGTGATATATTGTCCTTTGCACAAATGAAACACCGTGTCTTATTTTCGCCCCAAAACAGCGGAAAATCATTGACATTTGATGTTTATTTTTATATAATATAATGGTTGAATTATGTAACTATTTACTACTCAAAAAAAGTCGAAAGAAGGATACCCGTATGAGTAAGAAAGTTCCTGAGGTTTTATACGATCTGATTCCCTCGCAGCAGACTATGTATCTTATGTTCAAATACACTTTCAGCAAGCAGATTTCTCAGATTCCAACCTCTTTCAGTGTTGACAAGGATATGGACTTTGAGCTTCTGACAAAGGCTTTGAACATCGAATTTCAGCGAAACGATTCACTTCGTTTAAGATTTATCAAGGTTGACAAGGAAATCAAGCAGTACTTCCTGCCTGAATTCAGAATGAGCAGTGTTCCCTGCAAATATTTCCGCACTGTGAAACAGCAAGAAGAATTCTTTGCAAAGGATGCTCAGACTCCCGTAAGATTTGATAAGGGTCAGAACTTCAGAATTATTTTCTATAAAAATGCTGAAGGTCACAACGGCATCTATTTCAATGTCAGCCATCTTAATATGGATGCTATGGGTGCTATGGTTTTCTATGTTGACCTTATTCAGGTTTACAGAGCGCTCAAAAACGGCACTGAAATGCCCGCGCCCCTCGCTTCCTACGAAGAATATATCAAAGAAGAACTTGCAAGACTTCAGAATACCAGAAAGACCGAAAGACACGAGAAGTTTTATAAAGAATACTTCGCCGAGGGTGGCGAACCTTTCTATGCAGGTGTACACGGCCCTGCTTTCCTTGAGAAATACAGAAAGAAAAAGAAGAACCCCGCTCTTCGCGTACCCCCTGCATATAACCCCCTGCTCGACAAGTGCAATATGATCACAGGTCATATCGCTCCCGAAGATGCAGCTAATATTTTCGCTTTCTGCAAAAAAAATCTCATTGCTCCCGAAAGCTTATTTATGCTCGGTCTTCGCACTCACTGCGCTGCTATCAACTACAGAACAGATGACGTATTTATGATGGCAACCTGCTCAAAGAGAGCAACAGTGAAAGAAAAGCATATGAGTGGCTGTCTTGTTCAGCCCGTTCAGGTGCGTACGATTATCCCCGAAACCGCAACCTTTGAAGAAGGTCTCGCAGAATATACAAGAGTAAGAACCAACCTCTACCGTCACAGCGAATATCCCTATATCACTGCCCGTGATATGTCAAGAGAGATGTATAACTACAGTCTCATCCAGGGTCCCGCTTGTATGATGTTCTCTTGGATTCCCGTTCCTGTGGACCTTAATGCTCACGGAATTGATATTGACTTCAAGTTCGATTTCAGAACATACGATCTCGGCAGATATTTCACTCCCCTTTATACTATCTGCTCACCCGATCCCAAAGATAAGGGTATCAACCTTAACTATATGTACAGAATCAAGCTCTCACAAAAAGAGGATATCGAAGCTCTCCACGAAAATGCTATGAAAGTTATTATGGCAGGTATTGAGAATCCTCAGATAACAATGAAAGAGCTGCTTGATATGTGCAGCAAATAACCGGAACCGACAGCTTTGAGCTGTAAAATAAAGATATTAGGAGAACTAAAATGCACATCGAACTGACAAAAAAAGAAATCCGAGCTCTGAAAAAGCTCCGCCACGAGATTCATATGATGGGTCCTCTCGGCACAATCAAAGATATGTTCACAAGAAGTGAAGCTTTCGGAAACAACGTTGCTGTTGTTGAAAAAATCAAGAAACAGCCCGTTGTCCACACCGTAAAAGAATTCCACGACTTCGTAAGAGAAGTAGGCACAGGCCTTTATGCTATCGGTCTTGGCGGTAAACACATCTCAATCGTAAGCGAAAACTCCTACAACTGGATCGTTGCATTCTTTGCAATCGTTTGCGGCGGCGGTGTTTGCGTACCCATCGACAAAGAGCTGCCCGATAAGGATATCAGCATGCTTATCACAAAGGGCGATGCTGAAGCTGTTTTCGTAAGCAGAACCTACATAGACACAGCAAAGCTTCACCTTACCAACGACGACAGATGCCAGAAGGTATTCCTTATGAGCGGCAAATGCGACGATGACAAGTTTATGACTATCGAAAAGCTTGCTGAAATCGGCCGCGAAGAGCTCAAAAAAGGTAACACAGCATTCCTCGATGCAGTTGTTGAAAAAGACGACCTTGCAGCTATCCTCTTCACCTCAGGTACAACAGGTACCAACAAGGGTGTAATGCTTTCACA
>JAZRDY010000136.1:0-1670 GCA_045660525.1 Acutalibacteraceae bacterium
ATCACAGATTGTTGAGGTTTTCTCAAAGTATCTCTTCACAGGTAAATTCCAGAAGCCCATCACACTTTTCTTCTTTGTGGTTATGGCTCTCGTTATGTTCACTAACCTTGCCGCTTACATATCAGGTGCCGCTGAAATCATCACTGACCTTATCGGTGTACCTATGATAGTGTCAAAGCTTATCTTCTATGTGGCAGCTGCAAGTGTTGTTCTCTTCGGACTTAAGGCTGTCGGCTTAAGCGAAAGCGTTGCAGTTTCAGTTATCTTCGGTGTTGTAGGTGTGCTCGGTGTATGCTCCCTCTTCAACATCAAGAATCCTCTTGATTTCAGCATTGGTCAGCCTAATCACATCCTTGCTTTCTTTGGTATGGCTATGCTTGCCTTCTCTGCTTTCTTCTCCGTACCCCAGGCAGTAAAAGGTCTTGACGCTGATGCTAAAAAGGTTAAAAAAGCTGTTTTCATCGGTCTTTCAAATAACCTTGTACTTATGGTAGTTATCACTCTCTGTGCTCTTCTTGCTTCAACAGAGGTTACAGAGGTTGCTATGATTGGCTGGAGTAAGGGTATCGGTGCGTGGGCACAGATTGCAGGCTCAATCTTCACCGTACTTGCTATGATTACAAGCTATTGGGCAATCTCTCTTGCTCTTGCTGATATTACTGAAGAACAGATTAAGAAAGATAAACGTATCTGCTGCATTATCGCAACACTTCCCTCACTTCTTATGACCTTCCTTAACCTTGGCGGTTTTATGGAGTTTATGAGAATCGGCGGCGGTCTCATCGGTATTCTTATCGCTATTCTCGTTATCCCTGCTTACAGAAAGAGCCTTAAGGATGAGGGCGAAAGTACCCTCGGCAACAAGTGCGGTACCTTTGTACAGGTTCTCGTTATCATCGCACAGATTCTTATGGCTGTCGGTAATGTGGTGCCCGTATGATGAAAAAGCTCTACTTTAACGGAAAAATTCACTCTATGGTGTCGGAGGATGATATCTTCTCTGTAATGGTCACCGAGGGTGAAAAGATAGTCTACACGGGTAACGAAATCCCAAGCGCTACTTTCGACGAAAAGATTGACCTTAAGGGTAAGCACGTTTATCCCACAATGACGGACTCGCATCTGCATCTGCTTTATACTATTGTACTTGCGGCGGCAAGCTTCAACATCTGCGAAATCACATCTGACGGTGTAAAGCCTGACAATATGGCTGACATCGGTGAAAGAGTAAAGGCCTTCTGTAAGGCTAACCCCAAGCAGAAAATCATCACCGCCAACGGCTTTATTATCTCTGCAGTCAACGAAAAAAGACTTCCGACACGCTTTGAGCTTGACGAATGGTCAGGCAATAGAGCTATGATTGTTTACAGCATAGACGGTCACAGCAGTGCCATTTCAACAAGATTGATGGAAATGCTGAAGCTTCCCACCGAGGACAACGACGGCATCTTTTCGGGCGAAGCTCACGAATTTATGCAGGGTAAGGTTACTACCCTTATCGCATCAAATGTCACCCCTGCAATCATTGCAAAGGGTATTGCAAACTTTTCAAATCTCTGTGCTTCTTACGGCATCAGCAGAGTCTGTGCTATGGACGGCAACGAGGACGTGAAGAACGATATTCTCACTACGGCTCTTGCTTTTCTTGCTGAGCGTATGGACATTGATGT
>JAZRDY010000137.1:0-7474 GCA_045660525.1 Acutalibacteraceae bacterium
GCTATGTCAATTCTCAAGAGTGCTGAGGGCGACGATTCTTCATGCGAAAGATTCACATATGCTTACTCAAATCCCCTTTGCGGCAGAGCTAAGTTCATCCACACATATAACTGTGACGGCGATCCCCTGCCCTCATTTGAAGGTGAACCCAAGACTCTTGAGCTTCCCGATGTAACTATCGACGAGCTCACAGACCTTATCTGGACTAACCTCAACGAAGACAACAAGGTTTCACTTTTCGTAAGATATATCGACATTGAAAGTGGCGAAAGCGAAACAAGAGTAGTCAATAAGAATAAATAAGGAGAATTTAAAAATGAAAGAATTCGAACTTAAATATGGTTGTAACCCTAACCAGAAGCCTTCAAAGATTTATATGCACGACGGCTCAGAGCTCCCCATTGAAATTCTCTCAGGCAGACCCGGTTACATTAACTTCCTCGATGCTTTCAACTCATGGCAGCTCGTTAAGGAAGTAAAAGAAGCTACTGGTCTTCCCTGTGCTGCATCTTTCAAGCACGTAAGCCCCACATCAGCAGCTGTCGGCACAATTCTTCCCGAAAAGCTCAAGAAGGCTTGCTTTGTTGAGGATGTTGCAGACCTTGATGAAAGCCCCCTCGCTTGTGCTTATGCAAGAGCAAGAGGCACTGACAGAATGTGCTCATTCGGTGACTGGGTTGCTCTTTCAGACGTTTGCGATGCTACAACAGCTAAGCTCATCAAGAGAGAAATCTCCGACGGTGTTATCGCTCCCGGTTACACAGATGAAGCTCTCGAAATCTTAAAGCAAAAGAGAAACGGCAACTACAATGTCGTTAAAATTGACCCTGACTATGTACCCGCTGAAATCGAAACAAAGCAGGTTTACGGCATCACATTCCAGCAGGGCAGAAACAACTTTGAAATTGGTGAAGCTCTTCTCGAAGACATCGTAACAAAAAATAAGGAACTTCCCGAAAGTGCAAAGAGAGACCTTATCATCGCTCTCATCACACTTAAATACACACAGTCAAACTCAGTTTGCTATGCATATGACGGTCAGGCTATCGGTGTTGGCGCAGGTCAGCAGTCAAGAATCCACTGCACAAGACTTGCAGGGACTAAGGCAGATACATGGCTTCTTCGTCAGGCTGACAAGGTGCTTAATCTTCCTTTCCTTCCCACTCTCGGCAGAGCAGACCGTGACAATGTAATCGACGGTTACATCAATAAAAATGAAGAAGATGTTTGTGCTGACGGTAACTGGCAGAAATATTTCACTTCACAGCCCGAGCCTTTCACAAAAGAAGAAATGGAAGCTCATCTCAAAACATTCTCAGGCATTGCTCTCGGTTCAGATGCTTTCTTCCCCTTCTCAGACAATATTGAAAGAGCATACCGCAGCGGCGTAAGCTATATCGCAGAGCCCGGCGGTTCAATCAGAGACGACGCAGTTATCGAATGTGCTGATAAGTACAATATGGTAATGGCATTCACAAAGATGAGACTCTTCCATCACTAATAAAACATCCTGAGGAGAAATCTAATGCTTAACTACTTTAACGAACTCGAAAAATACGACTCAGAGGTTTTTGCAGCCTGCGATAAAGAATTCGAAAGACAGCAAACCTTCATTGAGCTTATTGCTTCAGAAAACATTGTATCAAAGGCTGTGCTTTTAGCTGCAGGCAGTGTGCTTACAAACAAATACGCAGAAGGTTACCCCGGCAAACGTTACTACGGCGGTTGTCACTGTGTTGATATAGTTGAAGATATCGCAAGAGAAAGAGCAAAGAAACTCTTCGGTGCTGAACACGCAAACGTACAGCCTCACTCAGGCGCCAATGCAAACCTTGCAACATTCTTCGCACTTCTTGAAACAGGCGACACTGTTATGGGTATGAATCTTTCACAGGGCGGACATCTTTCACACGGCTCACCCGTTAACATTTCAGGTAAATACTGGAATATCGTGCAGTACGGTGTTGACGACGAAACTGAAATGATTGACTATGACAAAATGAGAGAGCAGGCTCTCGAGTGCAAACCTAAGCTTATCGTTGTAGGCGCAAGTGCTTATTCAAGAGTTATCGACTTCAAAAAGTGCAGAGAAATCGCAGATGAGGTCGGTGCATATCTTATGGTTGATATGGCTCACATTGCAGGTCTTGTTGCTGCAGGTCTTCATCCCTCACCCGTACCTTATGCAGACGTTGTAACATCAACAACTCACAAGACTCTCCGCGGCCCCCGTGGCGGTCTCATTCTTTGCAAAGCAGAACTTGCTCAGAAAATCGACAAGGCAGTTTTCCCCGGCACTCAGGGCGGTCCTCTTATGCACATCATCGCTGCTAAGGCTGTCGCTTTCGGTGAAGCACTTACAGACGAGTTCAAAGCATATCAGACACAGCTTCACAAAAATGCAGCTGCTTTCTGCCAGGCTCTTATTGCTGAAGATATCGACATCGTTTCAAAGGGTACTGATAACCATCTTATGCTTCTTGACCTTCGCAAGTATGACATTTCAGGCAAAGAGCTCGAAGCAAGACTTGACGAAGTACACATCACAGCTAACAAAAACACAATCCCCAATGACCCCAAGAGTCCGTTTGTTACAAGCGGTCTTCGCGTTGGTACTGCTGCCGTTACTTCAAGAGGCTTCAAAGAAGAAGAAATGGTGCTTATCGCTAAGTGGATTAAGCTTGCAATAACAGATTTTGAAAACTCAAAAGAAGAAATTACAAAGGGTGTTCTCGCTCTTTGCGAAAAATATCCTATCTACGCTGACTAAGAGGTAATAGATATGAAAATAATGGTTGTAGGTGGTGGCGGTCGTGAACACGCTATCATCAAAAAGCTCAAAGAAAATAAAGATATTGAAAAAATCTACGCTCTGCCCGGCAACGGCGGCATTGCTGCCGATGCTGAGTGCGTGGCTGTAAGTGCAACAGACATCGACGGTATCTGCGAATTTGCAAAAAATAACACTATCGATTATGCTGTTGTTGCTCCCGATGATCCCCTTGTACTCGGCGCAGTTGACAGACTCAGCGCTATGGGTATCCCCTGCTTCGGCCCTGAAGCTAAGGCTGCAATCATCGAGGGCAGTAAGGTTTTCTCAAAGAACCTTATGAAGAAATATAATATCCCCACAGCTGAATATGAAGTATTCTCTGATATGGAAAAGGCTCTCGAATATCTCGAGACAGCTCCCATTCCCACAGTTATCAAGGCTGACGGTCTTGCTCTCGGCAAGGGCGTAATTATCGCAATGACAAGAGATGAAGCTAAAGATGCTGTTAAATCAATGATGCAGGATAAAATCTTCGGCGACAGCGGTAACAATGTAGTTGTTGAAGAATTCCTCACAGGTCCCGAGGTTTCGGTACTCGCATTCACAGACGGCAAGACAGTTGTTCCTATGGTTTCATCAATGGACCACAAGAGAGCACTCGACAATGACGAGGGTCTTAACACAGGTGGTATGGGCACAATTGCTCCCAACCCCTATTACACAGATGAAGTTGCAAAAGAGTGTATGGAAAAGATTTTCCTTCCCACTGTTAATGCAATGAATGCTGAAGACAGAACCTTCAAGGGTTGTGTTTACTTCGGTCTTATGCTCACTCCCAAGGGTCCCAAGGTTATTGAATATAACTGCCGCTTCGGTGATCCCGAAACTCAGGTAGTTCTCCCCCTTCTTGAAAGTGATCTTCTCACAATTATGAAGGCTACTACCGACGGCACTCTTGCTGAAACTGAAGTCAAGTTCGCTGACAAGTCAGCTTGCTGTGTAATTATGGCTTCAAAGGGTTATCCTCAGAGCTATGAAAAAGGCTATGCAATTACAATTCCCGACGATGTTAAAGACAGTGTTTATGTTGCAGGCGCGGCACTCGACGGCGAAACCCTTAAAACAAGCGGTGGCCGCGTACTCGGTGTAACTGCAGTAGGTGCTTGCCTTAACTGCGCAATAAACGGCGCATATGAAAAGGTTAAGAAAGTATCTTTCGGCAACGCATTTTATAGAAACGATATAGGCAAAAAAGCCAAGGAGGCAAAATAAATGGTATATCGCATATATGTTGAAAAGAAAAAGGAACTCGCTAATGAAGCTAAGGCTCTTTTAGGCGACATCAACTCACTTCTCGGTATCAAGAGTGTTACTGACCTTCGTGTTATTAACCGCTATGATGCAGAAGACATCGAAAAGTCACTTTTCGATTATGCAGTAAAGAACGTTTTCTCAGAGCCTCAGCTCGATATCACAAGCAATGCTCTCGCTGCAGACGGCGCTACCGTATTTGCGGTTGAGCCTCTTCCCGGTCAGTTTGACCAGAGAGCAGACTCTGCTGCTCAGTGTATTCAGATTATCTCACAGGGCGAAAGACCTACAGTTAAAACTGCTAAGGTTTATCTGCTCTACGGTGATATGACAGAAGCTGAACTCGCAGAAATCAAAAAGTATGTAATCAACCCCGTTGAATCAAGAGAAGCTTCACTCGAAGAAGCAGAAACCCTCAAAACAAAGTACGATATTCCCACAGAGGTTGAAACTCTCGACGGTTTCATCGACCTTGACAAAGACGGTCTTGCTGATTTCGTTAAGAAATATGCTCTTGCTATGGATAACGATGATATCGCTTTCTGTCAGGACTACTTCAAAAAAGAAGGCAGAAATCCCACTATCACTGAAATCCGTATGATTGATACATACTGGTCAGACCACTGCCGTCATACAACATTCCTCACAACCATCGATTCAGTTAAGTTTGAGGACGAGCTTCTTCAGAGAGCATATGACGACTATGTTGACACAAGAAAAGAACTTGGCAGAACAAAGCCCGTATGTCTTATGGATATCGGTACTCTTGCAGGCAGATATCTCAAGGCTAATGGTTATCTTGACAAGCTTGATGAAAGCGAAGAAATCAACGCTTGTACAGTAAAAATTGAAGTTGAAGTTGACGGCAAAAAAGAGCCCTGGCTTCTTCTGTTCAAAAACGAAACTCACAACCACCCCACAGAAATCGAACCCTTCGGTGGTGCTGCAACCTGTATCGGTGGTGCTATCCGTGACCCCTTATCAGGCAGAAGCTATGTTTACGGCGCTATGCGTGTAACAGGTGCAGGCGACCCCTTAAAGAGCGTTGCTGAAACTATACCCGGCAAACTTCCTCAGAGAAAGATTGTTACAACTGCAGCTGCAGGTTATTCATCCTACGGTAACCAGATCGGTCTTGCAACAGGTATTGTTGACGAGCTTTATCACGAGGGCTACACAGCTAAGAGAATGGAAATCGGTGCTGTTATCGCTGCTGCTCCCACTGAAAACGTAAGACGTGAATGCCCCGAAGACGGCGACGTTGTTATTCTTCTCGGCGGTGCTACAGGTCGTGACGGTTGCGGCGGTGCTACAGGTTCATCAAAGTCACACACAATGGAAAGCCTTGAAACCTGCGGTGCTGAAGTTCAGAAGGGTAATGCTCCCGAAGAAAGAAAACTTCAGAGACTTTTCAGAAACAAAGAAGCTTGCCGTATGATCAAACGTTGTAACGACTTCGGTGCAGGCGGTGTTTCCGTTGCTATCGGCGAACTTGCAGACGGTCTTGAAATCGACCTTAACGCAGTACCCAAGAAGTATGAGGGTCTTGACGGCACAGAACTTGCAATCAGTGAAAGCCAGGAAAGAATGGCTGTTGTTATCGAAAAAGAAAACATTGACAGATTCCTCGCTCTTGCTAAGGAAGAAAACCTCAATGCTACTGTTGTTGCTAAGGTTAAGGCAGAGAAGAGACTCACAATGTATTGGAACGGCAAGGCTATCTGCGATATCAGCCGTGACTTCCTTAACTCAAACGGTGCTGAAAAGCACATCGACATTGAAGCTGCTAAGCCCGAATGCCCCATGAAGAAGATTGAGGGCAACTTCACTGACAACCTTAATGCTCTTGCAGCAGACCTCAATGTTTGCTCAAAGAGAGGCCTCAGCGAAAGATTTGACTCAACTATCGGCGCAGGCACAGTGCTTATGCCCTTCGGCGGTAAATATCAGCACACACCTATTCAGGCAATGGTTCAGCTCATTTCAACCGAAAAGGGTCACACAAATGATTGCTCATTTATGTCTTGGGGCTACAACCCCTTCTACACAGAGAAAACACCTTTCCACGGCTCATATATGGCTGTAATCGAATCTGTATGTAAGCTTATTGCTACAGGTGCTAAATTTGAAGATGTTTATCTCACATTCCAGGAATACTTCGAGAGACCCGGCAAGGATCCCAAACGTTGGGGCAAGCCTCTTGCAGCTCTTCTCGGCGCATTCAAGGCTCAGAAAGACCTTAAGGTTGCTGCTATCGGCGGTAAGGACTCAATGAGCGGTACTTTCGAAAATCTCGACGTACCTCCCACACTTGTTTCATTTGCTGTTACAACAGGCAAGGTTGAAGATGTTGTTTCACCCGAATTTAAAAAGGCTGGCAACAAGCTCATCAAGATTTCTCCCGAATTTGATGCAGACCACCTCCCCGTAACCGAATCACTCCTCAAGGTGTTTGACAAGGTTACAGCTCTTCTAAGAAGCGGCAAGGCTGTTTCATGTTACACTCCCGGCTTCGGTGGTATTGCAGAAGCAGTTATGAAGATGTGCTTCGGTAACGGTCTCGGCTTCAAGTTCAAAGACGGTATCAGTGTTGAAGATGCTTTCTCATATGCTTACGGCAGCTTCCTTCTTGAAGTTGAAGAAGACGTAAACGAAGGCGAAACAATCGGTTATATCACAGACAAGGGCGTTATTGCTATGGGCGATGAAGAGGTTTGCCTCACTAAGCTCCTCGGTGTATATGAAGACAAGCTTGAGGGCGTATATTCATGCAACATCGACCAGTCAAAGAGCAAGGTTGAAACATTCTCATATGAAGCTACTAAGAGAGTAGCTCCCGCTATTAAGGTAGCTAAACCCAAGGTACTCATCCCCGTGTTCCCCGGTACCAACTGTGAATTTGACTCAGCTAAGGCTATGGACGATGCAGGCGCAGAAAGCAAAATCATCGTTATCAATAACCTCAGTGCTGACGGTATTCAGAGAAGCGTTGAGACCTTCGCTAAAGAGCTCGAAACAGCTCAGATGATCTTCATCCCCGGCGGTTTCTCAGGCGGTGACGAGCCCGACGGTAGCGGTAAGTTTATTACAGCATTCTTCCGTAATGCGGCTATCAAAGAGCAGGTAACAGAGCTTCTCGAAAACAGAGACGGTCTTATGTGCGGTATCTGTAACGGCTTCCAGGCTCTTATCAAGCTCGGTCTTGTGCCCTACGGTAAGATTGTTGTCTCAGAAGAGAATATGCCCACCCTTACATTCAACACTATTGCAAGACACCAGTCACGCATTGTAAGAACAAGAATTGCTTCAAATATGAGCCCCTGGCTTGCTGATACAAACGTTGGCGACATTTATAATGTGCCCATCTCACATGGTGAGGGTCGTTTCCTC
>JAZRDY010000138.1:0-15059 GCA_045660525.1 Acutalibacteraceae bacterium
TTGACATTTTCAATGGGAATATCTCTTCTGCTAAGGTCATAAACCTTACAACCCATATCTCTGAGTGCTATTGCGGTACATCTGCCGATACCCGAACTTGCGCCTGTAACCACTGCTATTTTCTTTTCCATAATTTATCACCGTCCGTATCTATTTTATAAGAAAAATTTAATTATGTCAACGGCTGATATCTCTTTCTTTCGGTTGACACAACAGCTTCACAAGAGTTATAATGTAACTGCACAAAACAGTGAAACGGAGGAAATATAATGAAAACCTATGACGTAATTGTTATCGGTGCAGGTAACGGCGGCCTTGCAGCTGCAGCAACCTGCGCAAAAGATGGTCTTTCAACCTTACTTCTTGAAAGACACAATATCCCCGGTGGTTCTGCATCGTCATTTGTCAGAGGCAGATTTGAGTTTGAACCCTCACTTCACGAGCTTTGCGGTGTCGGTGCGCCCGATAAAAGCGGCCAGGTTGAGGGTATGTTTGACAGGTTGGGCGGTGATGTTGACTGGTACACTCACGACTCTACTTTCCGCCTTGTGGTACCCGCAAAAGAGGGCGATAAGGATGCTTTTATCAACGAAGACGGCAAGCTTGTTACAGTTGATGCGCGTATGCCTGTAGGCTTTGAGGCTTTTGCTAAGAAGCTTGACGAGCTGGTACCCGGTTCATATGAAAGCTGTATGGCAGCATTTGACCTTTCAGCAAGACTCTTTAAGGCTTTGAACAGTCTTGAAAATCCCAAACAGCTTCCCGGCAGCTTAAAAGATATACCCGACATTATGAGAATGGTTTCTCACACAATGTCAGAGGCTCTCGATGCTCTCGGTATGCCGAAAAAAGCTCAGGATATCTTCAATACATATTGGTGCTACCTTGGTTCACCTGCATCAAAGTTAGACTTCCTTTACTATATGGCAATGCTTCACAGCTACGTTGAATACGGCACAGGCGTACCCAAGCTTCGCTCACACGAAATGAGCCTTGCTCTTGACGAGGTTATCCGCAGACACGGTGGTGATATCTGGTACAACAGCGAAGCTACCAAAATTATAATGAAAGACGGCAAGCCTGTAGGCGTTGTTATCAACGGCGAAAAAGAGGTTTATGCTAAATATATCATCTGTAACTCATATCCCTATGCTGTTTTCAAAGACCTTATGGATGAAAAAGATATCCCCGAAAAACAGCTGAAAATGCTCAAGTCAAGAAAGACAGCCTGCACTCTTACAACTGTTTACCTAGGTATGAATAAGACCAAAGAAGAGCTCGGTATCAAGGACTATTCGGTATTCATTGCTCCCGACTCAGATTCCGACAAACAGTATGATGCAGCTCAGAACTTCTTCAGCGGTTACTGCATTATCAACTGTCTCAACGAGATTATCCCCGATTGCACTCCCGAGGGCACAAGCCAGCTGTTCCTTACAACAATGACCTTCGACGATGTTATGAAAGGCATCAGACCTCAGGACTATAAGAAGTTCAAGACCAAGGTTGCAAAGGATATGATCGAAACCTGCGAAAAGACACTCGGCATTTCAATCACACCTTATATCGAAGAAATCGAAATCGCACTTCCGCCCACATTTGCACGTTATCTTAACACTCCCCTCGGCACACCTTACGGATATATGCTTGAAAAATGGGATAGTATGCTCCCGCGTACAGTGCAGTATCTCAGCGATCAACCCTTTGATAATTTCTTCTTCTGCGGTGCTACTCAGGAAAGAGGCGATGGTTACGGCTGTGCATACTACACAGGTGAAAAAGCCGGCAACTTAGTTGTTAATGCTATCAAAAAGGAGGGCAAATAATTATGGCAGACATCAAATCATTAAAGGCTACGAAATTTTTATCAATGCTCTCGCACCGTCAGGCAAAATTTGAAGTAGCTCAGGCAAAATTCCCCACATTTTCAGATAACGCATCAGTGCTGGCCAAGGTTCTTCACCCCAAGCGCCAGTATCTGAAAATTGAAAGCATCCTCGAAAGAGGCGAAGACTGCAAGAGCTACACCCTTGTACCTGACGAAGAAAGAGGCACAACTGCTCTCGCATATTTCGGTGCAGGTAAATATCTTACTGTTTTTGAGACTATCGAGGGTATGCCCGTTACAAGAGCATATTCAATTTCATCTTCACCCAAAGACTCTCTCGAAGGCAAATATATGCTGACAATCAAGCTCGTTGATGGCGGTCTTATGTCAAAATATATCTTCGACACCTGGGAAGTAGGCTCAAAGGTTGAGGTTTCCGCACCTGCAGGCAACTTCGAATATCAGGAGCTCAGAGATGCTAAAAAAGTTATCTGTCTTGCAGGCGGCAGCGGTATCACACCCTTTGTTTCAATGGCAAATGCTATTGCTGACGGCGACGAAGACTTCGAGATGACACTTATTTACGGCAGCAGAAACAGCGACTGCATCCTCTTTAAGGATGAGCTCGCTGAACTTGAAAAGAAATGCGATAAAATTAAGGTTATCCACGTGCTCAGCGAAGAAAAGGGAAGAGCTAAAAAAGGCATAGAAAAAGGCTTTATCACCGCTGAACTTATTAAAAAGTACGCACCTGAAAATGAAGCTTATTCAGTTTTCATCTGCGGTCCTCAGCAGATGTATGATTTTGTAGATAAAGAGCTTGAAAAATTAAATCTCGAGAAAAAGTATATCCGCCACGAAATGTTCGGTGAATTCCACAACCCCGGCACTCAGGCTGATTATCCCTCAGAAGTGCCCGAAACAGTTAAAATCACTGTTACAATTCAGGATAACACCTACACCGTAGAGGGCAAGACATCCGACTCTGTTATGCAGACTCTTGAGAAAAACGGCATCGCAGTGCCTGCACGTTGTCGCAGTGGCGAATGTGGTTTCTGCCACTCACATCTGCTTTCAGGTAAGGTTTATGTTCCAAAGCATCTTGAATACCGCAGACTCGCAGACTACAAGTTCGGATGCATTCATCCTTGCTGCAGCTTCCCGCTGACCGACCTCGAGCTCAACGTACCTGTAGCTAAATAAAACTAAAAACATCCATCGGCAAAACCGATGGATGTTTTATTTTTAAATGTTTCATTACATCAAGAAGCCTTGGCCGCCGTTGATCATCATAAACAAGGGGGCAAATACAAGTGCAACTACTGACATAAGTTTAATAAGAATATTGATTGAGGGACCTGCTGTGTCCTTGAAGGGGTCACCGGCTGTGTCAGCGACAACTGAAGCCTTGTGTGCCTCACCGCCTTTACCGCCGTGTACACCGCTTTCGATGAACTTCTTTGCATTGTCCCAAGCGCCGCCTGAGTTTGAGATAAAGATTGCAAGAAGTACACCTGTTACAAGTGAGCCTGCAAGAAGACCGCCAAGTGCTCTTACACCGAGTATACAACCAACAAGCAGGGGTGAAACTACTGCAAGCACACCGGGAACTACCATTTCTTTAAGAGCAGCTGTTGTTGAGATAGCTACGCAAGTTTCGTAGTCGGGTTTAGCATTGCCTTCGAGGATGCCGGGGATTGTTTTGAACTGACGACGAACCTCTTCGATCATTTCATAAGCAGCACGGCTTACAGATTCCATAGTGAATGCTGAGAATACGAAGGGAAGTACACCGCCGATAAGAAGACCTATAACTACCTGATAATCAAGAAGGTTGATGCCGCCATCTTCAAGTTTAACTGCTTGTGAGTATGAGAAGAAGAGAGCCAGAGCTGTGAGAGCTGCTGAACCGATAGCAAAACCTTTACCGATAGCTGCTGTTGTGTTACCTACAGAGTCAAGTTTATCGGTAACCTCTCTCACACTTTCGTCAAGACCTGCCATTTCAGCAATACCGCCTGCATTGTCTGCGATGGGACCGTATGCGTCAACTGCTACAGTGATACCTGTTGTTGAAAGCATACCTACAGCTGCAAGTGCAACACCGTAAATGCCTGTGCCTGTAAATTCACTCTTACAGCAGAAGTATGAAACGAAGATAGCTACACAGATAAGAAGAATGGGAGTTGCTGTTGAACGAAGACCTACAGCGATACCTGAAATAATATTTGTTGCCGTACCTGTTTCTGACTGTTCCGCAATTTTTCTTACAGATTTATATGCATCTGAGGTGTAAACTTCTGTAAGTGAACCGATAAGGATACCTACGAGAATACCTGCAAAAACAGCAAAGCCGTATTTCCATGAACCGAACATATACTTACTTAGTGCAAGACCTGCAATCATAACTACGATTGATGCAGCATTTGTAGCAACCTTAAGTGACTTGTGAGGGTCTGATTTACCGCCGCGCACAAGGAATGTTGCAAGAATTGAAGCAATAACACCGATAGCGACGATATAAAGAGGATAAAGGGGGCCGATTGAGGGATTTGAACCCTGAGCAAAAGCTGTAATACCAAGTGAGATAGCTGAAATAATAGCACCTGAATAGCTTTCGAAAAGGTCAGCGCCCATCCCTGCAACGTCACCTACGTTGTCACCAACGTTGTCGGCAATAACTGCGGGGTTTCTGGGGTCATCTTCAGGGATACCTGCTTCAACCTTACCTACAAGGTCAGCGCCAACGTCAGCAGCTTTTGTATAGATACCGCCGCCAACACGTGCAAAAAGAGCAATTGATGATGCACCGAGGCTGAAACCGAAGAGTATATCAGCGTCTTTGGTAAGAATGTAGATTACTGAAATACCGAGAACACCGAGACCTACAACGCTCATACCCATAACTGCCCCGCCTGAGAAAGCAACGGAAAGTGCTTTCTTCATACCGCCTTTAACAGCAGCCTGAGCAGTTCTTACATTTGCCTTTGTAGCAACGGTCATACCGAAATAGCCTGCACCGACCGAGAAAAGGGAACCGACTAAAAAGCTTACGGCTGTGCTCCAAGAAAGACAGCAACCGATTGCTGCAAAAAGTACAAGCACATAGAATACGAGGATTTTGTATTCAGCAAAAAGGAATGCTTTTGCACCGCCGTGAATAGCAGCAGAGATTTCTTTCATTCTCTCTGTACCGGGGTCTTGCTTGTTAATTTTCATTGCCAGGTATAACGCAAAAAGCATACCTACTATACCTATGAAAGGAATAACGTAAATGATTTTTTCCACGAGTAAAACTCCTTTTTATATTTATTCAAAGCCTTTATTAACAATGTGCGGACTTTGTGATAACTTTTATGATATAACAACTCTTGAAAAATGTCAACATTTTGATATAAGCCTTTAAATTATATCCTTAATTTCTGCAAGTTTTTGAACTATATTTATATGCTGCGGACAAGCTTGCTCACACTTTTTGCATCGTATACACATATCTGCGCGGCCTTTTTTATCGGTACTGTTTGCAAAATATTCCTTGTAATCTTTGTCGCCTGCAAGTTTTTTATTGTATGCTGTGAAGTATTCGGGAATAGGAATATCTGCAGGACAGCCCCCTGTGCAATATCTGCAGGATGTGCAGGGGATGCTGTCTTTATTGTTAATGATACCTGCTGCTGTTTTAAGAAGATTGAGCTCCCTTTCGCCCAGAGACTCAAAATCTTTCATATATGCGGTGTTATCTTTCAGCTGATCCATATTTGACATACCGCTGAGCACACAGATAACACCCTCGAGACCTGCAGTGAATCTCACTGCCCAGGAAGCCTCTGACCAATCGGGATGCACCTGTTTAAAGAGAGTCTTTACCTTTTCGGGCACATCTGCCAGCTTACCGCCTTTGACGGGCTCCATAACAATAATGTCTTTGCCGTGCTTTCTTGCCACTTCATAGCAAAGGCGCGACTGTACGTTGCTGTCTTCCCAATCGAGATAGTTTATCTGAAGCTGTACAAATTCCATCTCAGGGTGCCTTGTGAGTATTCTGTCGAGGACCTCGGCAGAGTCGTGGAATGAGAAGCCGAGCTTTTTGATTTTACCCTCTGATTTTTTACTCTGAAGATATTCAAAAACACCCAGCTTTTCAGCCTTTTCAAGATATTTTGCGTTGAGGGCGTGAAGCAGATAATAGTCAAAATATTCAACACCGCATCTCTTTAACTGATGGCGGAAAATTCTGCCCGTATCACCCTTTGTTACAAGCATACCTACAGGCATTTTATCTGCCAGCAGAAAGCTTTCACGGGGATATCTCTTAACCAAAGCTTCTCTTACACTTCTTTCGCTTCTGCCGTCGTGATACATATATGCCGTATCGAAATATGTAAAACCCTCACTGAGGTAATAATCTACCATTTCCTTTGTTCTTTCAAGATCAACACTGCCTGAGATTTTTTTATTTTTTAGGGGCAATCTCATACATCCGAAACCGAGTTTTTTCATAAGCTGACTCCTTTTAGTTTAATATAGAATATTATACACTATTTTTTTGTTTTTGTGTTAACTTTTGCAAAATTTGAGCTGTAAACCACTATAAATTTACATTTTTAACTCTATAAAAGTAATATTTATACATACTGTCGTTATTTTTTTGTTAAGATTACTCTTTGCCCCTTGACAATTACATTATAAATATATTACAATTATGACATCATTCTTTCTATATATTTATGAAGGAAGCAAAACATAAACGGAGGTACAGATACTCATGAAAAAGATTCTCGCAGTTCTTCTCGCTGCCCTCATGCTCTTCACTCTTGCAGCTTGCGGCGGTAATGGCGACGACACAAACACAACAAACGGCGATGCTCCCGAATCAAAGGTTATCGCTAACATCATCACCGGCTCAGGTGGTAACACAGGTACATACTATGCTTTCACAACAGCAGTCGGCCAGGTGCTCAGCACAGACGATTATAAATTCACTGTTCAGGCAACAGGCGGTTCACAGGCTAACATCGAAATGATTGAAGACGGTGAAGCTCAGTTTGCTATCGTTCAGAACGACGTTATGAACTATGCTTATGAAGGCACAAACGGTTTTGCTGCTCCCATCACTTGCTTCTCAGCTGTTGGCTGTGTATATGCTGAAGTTTGCCAGGTTATCGCAACCAAGGCTTCAGGCATCAAGACAATCGCAGACCTTAAGGGCAAAAACGTAGCAGTCGGCGACGTAGGCTCAGGTGTTTATTACAATGCAACTCAGATTCTCGCTGCTGCAGGTCTTGACATTGATGCTGACATCAACAAGACAGCTGCTTCATTCGGTGACTCAGCTACTCTTCTTAAAGACGGTGCTATCGATGCTGCATTCATCACAGCAGGCACACCCACTCCCGCAGTTTCAGACCTTGCTACTTCAACAGAAATCGTTGCTGTTGACCTTGGCGAAGATGTAATCGCAAAGCTTATGAACGATTATCCCTTCTATGCTAAGCACGAATATACAAGCGCTGACTATGCTTTCATTTCAGATGACGAAGCTGCTTCAACAGTTGCTATCATGGCTACATTCATCGTTACAAACGATATGAGCGAAGATCAGGTTTACCAGATCACAAAAGATCTTTGGGAAAAGCAGGAAGAAATCGCTGTAGCACATGCTAAGGGTAAGGAAATGAGCAAGGATACAGCAGCTGCTGCAATCGGCAATGTACCCCTTCATCCCGGTGCTGAAAAATTCTACAAGGAAATCGGCGTTATCGCATAATTCCCTTCGCAGTTAAAACAGTAAATAATTACTTCAGATAAATGCTGCAATAAACCTGCAGCATTTATTTTGAGTTTTAAATCACGATAAAAAAATAAAAAAGGAGGTAAAACTGTGGACGAAAATAAAATTCCTCTCGGGGCAGAAGACGAAGCAATTGATGCCGACGCCATTATGGCTGAGTTTGACAGAGAAAGCAACACCCGTATTTTTACAGGCTGGCGAAAAATCGTTATCACAACAATAATGTCACTTTTCAGTGTATATATGGTTTCAATGGCTCTTGTCTTTCAGAGTGCCACAAAATATACCAAGCTCACTACTTTCCTTGCTTTTATTGTATTCATCGGATTCCTCATTTTCCCCGCATACAAAAAGCAGACTAAAAAAATCAACTATGTTCCTTTCTACGACATAATTCTTTCTGTTGTCGGTGCAGGTTCATTCCTCTATTATGCAATCTTCCAGGAAGACATCATTCTTATGTCGCGCCGTATAGGTACCCTGCAGATAATCATAGCTCTTGTTGCAATTCTTATTCTTGTTGAGCTGTGCCGCAGAGCTGTAGGCTGGCCTATTATTATTGTTGCAGGCTTGTTTGTGGCTTATGCCGCCATCAATGCCATCAGCAAAAACCCCGATACCGCATTGAGAAGTCTTATGTACGGTCTTTTCTATGATGTATCAAACGGTCTGTTCTCCACCCCCGTTTATGTTTGTACTACCTTTATTGTATTATTTATAATTCTCGGTGCACTGCTTGAAAAAACAGGCATCGGCACATTCTTCGTTGACCTTGCAAACTCAATTGCAGGGTCATCAATCGGCGGCCCTGCAAAGGTTGCAGTTATCTCAAGTGCTCTTGAGGGTATGTATTCAGGCTCAAGTGTTGCTAACACTGTTGGCTCAGGTTCAATCACAATTCCTATGATGAAAAAGACCGGCTACAAGCCCGAGTTCGCGGCTGCAGTTGAAGCAGCGGCTTCAACCGGCGGTCAGATAATGCCTCCCATTATGGGTGCTGCGGCATTCCTTATGTCAGAAATCACAGAAACACCTTATTCAACAATAGCTTTTGCAGCTATTCTTCCCGCTGTTCTTTACTTCACAGGCATCTTTATGATGATTCACTTTGAAGCTAAGAAATTAGGTCTTAAGGGTCTTCCCAAGGATGCGATTCCCAACTTCTTCAAGCTTATCGCAAAGAACGGTTACCTGCTTCTTCCTATTGTAATTCTTGTTATTGCAATGAACTATTTCAGCGCAGGCCTTTCAGCTTGCTTTGCAATTCTTGCTTCACTTATCGTTTCTCTCGTACCCAAAAAGCTTGACAAGAAAAATGCTTGGAGAGTTGTTGTTCCCGTAATTCCCGTTGCTGTACTCCTCGGTTTATGGCTTCCTTTCGGTCAGTCAAATATGAGCACAGCAATTCTCGTTTCGATGATTGCTTGTGTAGTTCTCTCATTCCTTTCAAAAGACAATGCAACACTTACTCCCAAGGTAGTTGTTGAATCTCTTGAGGGCGGCGCAAAGAATACTGTCGGCGTAGCGGTAGCCTGCGGTATGGCAGGTCTTATTTCAGGTGTTGTAACTATGACTGCTCTCGGTCAGCTTCTCATCAACACTCTTGTACCTGTAGCTGAAAACAGTATGTTCCTGGCACTGTTCCTTACAATGATTTGCTGTATCGTACTCGGTATGGGCGTACCCACAACAGCCAACTATGTTATTATGGCAACAATCACAGCTCCCATTCTTATCAAAATGGGTCTGCCTGTACTTGCGGCTCATATGTTTGTATTCTATTTCGGTATCGTTGCGGATATTACACCGCCCGTTGCTCTTGCAGCTTATGCAGGTTCGGCTATTGCGAAGTCCAACCCAATGAAAACAGGTGTTACGGCTACAAGACTTGCCATCACCGCATTTATTGTGCCTTACATTTTCGCATATAGCCCCGAAATGCTTCTTATCGATTCAGCATGGTACGATGTAGTGCAGATTGTAATTACTGCTCTTATCGGTATATTTGCGGTATCTGCAGGCATGGAAGGTCATATGTTTGTCAAGTGTCCCTGGTGGCAGAGACTTATGCTTCTCGGCGGCGGTCTGCTGAGCATTATCCCCGGTATTGCAACAGACGCAGCAGGTATTATGCTGATCGCTGTTGTTATCATTGTTCAGAAGTTTAGCGAAAAGAAGCAAACTACTCCTCCGGCAGTAACGCAGTCTGAGGCAGCATAAAAAATTAAAAGAGATGGCTTAGCCGTCTCTTTTTTTATTGACTTTTAATCTTCTTAGTGATAATATTAATATATCATATTCAGAAGGAGAAGATATATCCAATGAAAAAGAACGATTTAATTTTTGCAGCACTCCTGGCAGCAGTATTCTGCTTGCTTGCGGCAACTCTCGGTCTTGTATTACCCACAGAAATCAGTGTCAGCGGTACTGTAGATGCAGACATTCCTGCAGTGCAGACTATACAGCCAACTGTTCAGCAAGCGACTCAGCCCGCAGTAACAACCCCTGTGGTTACTCAGCCTCAGGCAACACAGCCCGATGCATCTCAGGATGAAATTACAACAGCACCTCAGGAAAACAATACAAGCGACAGCTCAATTCCTCAGGGTAACGAAGCAATCCTTGCGAAATATACAGAGCTTATGAACGATGCAAAAGCTCAGAGTGTAGGCTTCAAGAAGATTGAGTGGCAGGCAATTCCCGAAGAAAAGGCTCAGTTTGAAGGCAAGGCTTTCAGCAAAATTCTTCCCATTGCTTCAAACTTCTTCAAAACAGAAGAAGATGCAAAGGCTGACCCCGAATTCAAATCTAAAGAAGACGGAGCAACATGGCTTCCCATCTATCACAATCAAAAAGGTTGTATGCTCACAGATGTAAGCGCTATAGAATCAGCAACCTGCACAGAGCTTCCCGACGGTAATGTTAAGATTGTAATCGAGCTCAAAGATGAAGACAACAGTGAGCCTCCCGTTGACGCACCTACTTGCGACAGCTACGTCGGGTCAATGTTCACCCCCATTCAGTTTGCTGAAGTTCGCAATACTCTTGAAACAGACCCTGCAGTTAAGTTCATCGTTAAAAATGTTGACTTCGACCTTCAGTATTATGATTGCGTAGCAGAACTTACATACAATCCTGCAACAAACCAGATTGTAACTCTCGATCAGTTTATGCATATCAATATCAAGATTAACGAAGGTTCAATCCTCGGCCTTTCAGCTAAGGGTAACGCAGTGCTTGACAACTATATGTATATCAGCGACTTCGTGTATTAATAATTTACGGCACCTCGATGAGGTGCCGTTTTTTATTTAGTTTGATAAAGAAACGGCAGGTGGCTCCGTCACCGTTTACGGCGCGAGGATGCCATAGGCATCCTCGGGAATCGCTTCGCGATTTAACGGAGCCACGTCTCACGTTTTCAACGCCATATAAGTGAAAAGACACAGGGGAGTCTTTAAACCTGTGTCTTTTTGTATGGTGTACATTTTATTTCTGAGGATTCTTAAAACTGAGAGCATTGGTTGTTGAGAGAATGAGTATCTGGCTGGGCAGATAGAATATCCAGGTTGCAATTTCTGCATTTCTTATCATCTGCTCTGTTAAAAATCCGGGTCTGAGATTGGTAATACCAACACAGATGTCGCAGCAGGCAAACAAGAAAAGTCCTATTGCAAATCTCAGGTGTCTGGGAGAGGGCTTAAGTATGTGCAGTTCAAAGCCATGAACAAAATTAACTGCAAAACTGCAGGCATAAGCCACAACAATACCAACCTTGATGCCGAGGAAATATGTTGCAAGAACGCCTAAGATAAGTCCGGGCAGAAGTCTTTTTAACAGCTCTCCAACGAGAGGCTTGCCGCTCATAAAAGAGAATCTTACAGTATAGCAGGTCTGTACGCAAATGAAAACGCATACACCTGCAACAAAGTTGCCCGCAAGAATAAGAAAAACGTCTGCAAGCATTGTCAGAAGCAAGGCAACTGTAACAACAATATTATCTTTGTTTTTACCTGCTCTGAGACCTAAGATACCCACAAGTGCAATCGCAATAAATTTAACTATATTTTCTGCATCAAGCATCATAACATCCATTGTTACAAAAGTGCAGAAAAGTATCGCTTCAACAGCTAAAAAAAGCCAACTGGTTATTTTTTTCAATTTGACAGCCTCCATTTTCACGGTATAAATTGACCGTTTCTAAAAATAATTTTATCAAATCATATTATCTATGTCAATAATTAATTGTCTTTGCTGAATAATTGCACGAGCTTTTCGAAAAGTGCCTTAAGAAAGTTGAAAAGTCTTTGGAAAGCATTCAGCTTTTCAGCTTTTTGAGGAGTCGTTTCATCGGGCAATATATCAGATGTTTCTCTGTCAAAGATACTGAAGCGTGCGAATGGAGAGCTATCGCAGGTAAGCTCCTTATCTCCGGAAAGCAACTGCTTGTGCATATTTGTTGTATACTTAACTTCTTCGTGGAGAATACCTTTGATAAACCAGGTTTTTTCAGAGAAAAGGCATGTTGATGCATCAACAGTTTTGTCCGGTGAGATATACTTCATATTTTTACCCTGGAGATATTCATCCGAGAAATATTCACCGAGAGGAGCCGTTGTTGCTCCTAATGAGGTGCTGTCAGTTTCAATAACAGCATCACCTACAAGGTTCCATGAAGAGGTAATGGGGAAGCAGGTATGACCGTATCTGGATATAACTGCAATTCTGCCGACCTCATCGTAATCGAGAAGGGTTTCTACTCTGTTATTTCTTACAAGCTTGTTATAATTTTCGATTTTACTTCTGATTGCCGACAAATCCTGATCTTTGCAGAAATCATCGAAGATATAGCTCATAGCTTCGTCGATTCTCTCAGAAGGTACCATAGCCCAAATTGAAATCCAACTTCCGAAAACAGGAAGCAATGTTTCTTTAAAAAGTGTGGGAGTAATCTTTTCGATTGCATCATCAAAACTGCCGATTACCAGCTCTGAAACACCTGCCATTTCTAAAATATCAAGACTGCTTGAAATAAGCTCCTTATATTCGTTTTCACCGAGTATACCTTTTAAGAAAGTCAGAACACCCTCGCTTGTGATTTCGATTTCTCCGCAGAAAAGATCACCGACATATTCAACACCTTCAATGGCAGGGCTGTCGAAAACAATACCCGCAATTTTATCGTTACCGTAAATTGAAAGATATGTCAGGGTTACAATACCGCCCAAAGAGTGAGTAGAAAGATTTACTTTATCAAAATCGCTGTTTTCAATAATGTAATTAATGTAAGCATCCAGTTCAGTTGCAATCACTACAGGGTCGCCGCGCCAATCATAGCTGAAGCGAAGCCATGAGGTGTTACTGATTGAAGAGGGTGCAGGATATGAATTTATGGCCCCTGAGTTGCCTTTGGCGGTACCATCGGGATTGTTGGGCCAATGCTTAAAGGCTTCATTAAGTGCACTTGTAAGAGCGAGTGCAAGTTCATCTATATCTTTAGTTGCTGCATAAACAATAAACGCAGGTACGATTTCGTCGGTAATAAGCTCAATAAGAGTTTCTTTATCGGGGGTTGTAATTATTTCCGACGGGTTATCTACGTCTGTATAAAGGGTACTTGACTGAACTCCCGGAATATGAACGATAGGGTATCCGGTGGTGTTTTCTGCTGCAAAAGCCGGCACAACAAGTGTTGCAACCATTAAAACAGAAATAATAATACTGATTAATTTTTTAGCAAACTTCATATTTTGTACTCCTTAGATGTTGATGTTTTAATTTTATCAATATTGAAAATTTTTGTCAACAAATCTTTGATTAATACTTAAAAAGGTTTTCGAAAATATTACGTCTCATTCTTGTCTGCGTATTGCCTCGTTGGCAGGAAAAATCTCCGCACACAATTATTGTATCCTCTCCGATAACCTCAATATCCTTCCAACAAATTCTGATATCTTCATCTCTGCCCATAAGACCGAAGCACCTGCTTTTTCCCCATATTATGATTGATACAAGGCATCCGCTGCAAGTATCGATTTCAACGTCGCTGACACAGCCCAGCCGACAACCGTTTTTAGCACATATTACTTCTTTGTTTCTCAGATCCGTTATACAGCAATTCATTAAATCACCTCTGATAATATATATGAATATCTGATGCAAAATACCTCGAGATTTTACTGCCAGAATATGATGGCAAAACATTGTCGCAAACCAATGAAAAAATAAAATAAAAAAAGTCAAAAAAATTTGAAAAAAGGTATTGACATATTCAAGAGGTTGTGATATTATATTCAAGCATTCGGCGAGAGACACATCGCCAAATCAAAATAAGCTGGTGTAGCTCAGTTGGTAGAGCAGCTGATTTGTAATCAGCAGGTCGGGGGTTCGAGTCCGTCCACCAGCTCCAGTTTTTTATATGGGTAGGTTCCCGAGTGGCCAAAGGGAGCAGACTGTAAATCTGCCGTCAGTGACTTCGGTGGTTCGAATCCACCCCTGCCCACCAGAAACGAATAATCCGAACTTTTTACCGATTGGTGAAGCGTTCGGATTTTTTGTTTATTTCTGACATACTCTTCTGACGCTAAGCAAACAATAATTTTCGGTAGTGGCTATCGAAAATAAATCCATATAATCGACTAACCTACTGTTATACGGTAATATCATTTTTCCTGTATAACAGTAGGTTGTTTTTACGAGCAGAAAAATAAATTCAAGATTTTTTATCGATGAAATTCAGCAATTCACCATATTTACAGTTAGAGAACAATAATTACTATATTTAAAAAATAAACAAACAATATACACATAAGATTTAGCGGTGAGGATATGATTTCTCATCGCTATTTTTTTATTGATAAAACCTATTGACAAATCAACTCTAATATGTTAGAGTATAGATGAACTCTAATTGATTAGAGAAAGGAGAAATCAACATGGATACACCAAAAGTGTTTGAAAGCGAGTATCGTTTTTGCTTGATTTTATGGGAGCATGAACCTGTAAAGAGCAGCGAACTTGTCACTCTTTGCAAAGAGCAGTTAGGCTGGAAGCCTACTACAACCTATACGGTTATTAAGCGTCTGTCTGAACGAGGAGTTCTGAAGAATGAAAAAACAGTTGTCACATCTCTCGTAAGCAAGGATGAAGTGCGGGCGGCTGAAATCAATGAAATGGTAGAGAAAACATTTGAAGGCTCGTTGCGTGCATTCATAGCTGCTTTCACAAAGCATCAGAAGATTTCCAAGGAGGAAATAGATGCGGTTCAACAGATGATTGACCGATACAGGAAAGGAGAATAACAATGGTTGATTTATTCTTAAAGATAGTTAATATGAGCATTTCTGCTTCCTGGATTGTACTTGCCATAATGCCCTTGAGAATAGTTTTGAAAAAAGCACCAAAGTGGATAATCTGCATTCTTTGGGGTATTGTAGGACT
>JAZRDY010000139.1:0-6841 GCA_045660525.1 Acutalibacteraceae bacterium
CTACTGAAGCAAAGGTTGCAGTTGCAATGTTGATTTTCTTTATGCCACTCTGATGACAGCGGATGAAATCCTCAGCCTCGATGCCTGTGCCGCCGTGAAGTACAAGAGGTACCTCAACTGCATCTCTGACTTTTTCGAGAATATCAAATCTCAGCTCGGGAGCCTCTTTATAAAAGCCGTGTGCGTTACCGATAGCGATTGCAAGAGCATCAACCTTGGTTTCATCATAAAACTGCTTTGCTTGGTCGGGTGAAGTGCATCTCATTGCGATGTCAACACTGCCGTCTTCACTGCCGCCTACGCATCCTATTTCAGCTTCTACCGCCGCACCGTAAGGCTTCGCCATTTGGATAACTTTCTTTGTCATAGCGATGTTTTCTTCAACGGGTAAGTGTGAGCCGTCAAACATTACTGATGTAAAACCGATGTCAAGAGCCTGCTTTATGCATTCCAAGGTAGTGCCGTGGTCAAGGTGTACCGCTACGGGTACCTTTGCATTTTTTGCCGCCGCTATCATTGTCGGGCCGATAACAGCGAGGGGTGAATGATTGAGTCTTACTTCTGCAATCTGCAGGATAATAGGGGATTTTGTTTCTTCTGCTGCTTTGATGACGCCTAATATCATTTCCATATTAGCTATGGAGAAGGATCCGACGGCATAGCCGCCTTTCTGTGCATCAAGGAGCAGGTCTTTCATATTTACAAGTGGCATATATTCACTTTCCTTTTTACGGGTGGGAACCGGGAAGTTCCCACCTTTAAATTTATTCTATTGATTTAAGAGATTCAACCATATCGACCTTCTGGAGCTTTTTGTGAAGAACAACGTTAACGAACATTGAGAAGCCGAAAGATAATGCCAGAGAGTAGATATAGCTTGTGAGAGTAATCTCTCTGCCGAACATAATGATGTCAACCTCAGCCAATGCGATTACTAATTTGTGCAGTAATACACCGGCTATCAGGCCCTCAAGCATACCGATAACTGAAAGAATAACATTTTCGCGGAAGATGTATGCTGAAACTTCCATATCGTCAAAGCCGAGCACCTTAAGAGTGGCGATTTCCTTGATACGTTCGGTAATGTTGATGATTGACAGGTTGTAAAGTACGATGAAAGCAAGCAAACCTGCCGATACAATAAGAATTATAACGATATAGCTGATAGAGTCAAGTATATTTGAAAAAGAATCCTGAATTTGGTCTGTGAAAGCGACTGCGCTGATTTCATATTCATTCAGAAGATCTTTTGTAAGCTGAACCTTCTGCTCGTTTGAAATGTTGTCTATAGCAAGGTTTGCTGTAATATAGTTATATCTAGGGTTGGTGCCGAAGATGTTTGCGTAAAGAGCCTTGGAAATATATAAATAATGGAATGCATAGTTTTCTGTTACGGCTGCAATGGGAATCTGAACATATTGGTCGTCGCTGATTTTTAGTGTGATATAATCACCTGGGCCTACATCCATATCTCTTGCCAGCTTTTCGGTGATGATTGCACCGTTGTCAGAGAGCAGATGCTGAGTGCTCTTTCCTCTTTCTCTGAGGTTGATATAGTTGCCGAGAGCTGATGCATCTTCGGGTACGAGAAGATAGGTCTCGAGCATTAAGTCACCGTCGTCGCTGACAGCATTATAAACTTTCATATAGCTGAGAGTTGCTGACTGTACCATAGAGTTATTTTTGACTGTTTCATAAGCTTCGCACTCGTCGACAGTTATATCATATGAGCCGTTAAGCACTAGCTGCATGTCATAGCTCCATACTCTGTCGTCGCTGATAAACTGATTGTCGAGAGTGGCATTGATGGAGTCATCAAGACCGAAGCCTGCTAATAAAAGAGCTGTACAGCCTGCAACACCGAGGGTGGCCATAACGAAGCGCTTGAGATTTCTGAAAACGTTACGAAGAGTAACCTTCCAGGTGAAATTCAGTCTGCGCCATATAAAGGGAATATTTTCAAGTAAAATCTTCTTGCCTGATACGGGAGCCTTTGATCTCATAAGAGTTGATGGTACAACTGCCAGGCTGTTATAGCAGGTATAGTAAGCTGCAAAAACTGTGATTGCAACCGATATGAGTATGCCGGGTATTGCATATGAGAAACGGTAGGAGAGCAATACAGTTGGCATATCGAAGATAATCTGGAAGCCTGTGGTGCCGGCAAAGGGTATCAGGATAAAGCCGATAACCGAACCTGCTACACTGCCTATGAGTGAGGCAAGCAGAGAGTAAATAAGATACTTTGACATAATCTCTATGTCGGTCATACCCAAAGCCTTGAATGTGCCGAGACGGGTTCTGTCTTCTTCGATCATTCTTGTCATAGTGTTGAAGCATACGAGAGCTGCAACCAGGAAGAAGAACCAGGGGAATATAGCTGAAAGGGCGGCCGCTCTGTCAGCTGCCTGACCGTAATCCTCAAAGCCTAAGAGAGCTTCATCTCTGTCTGAAACAGTCCACTTTGCCGAGTCAAGGTTTAAAAGGAACTGCTTTGCATCTTCAAGCTGTAATCTTGCACTTTCAAGCTCGCTTTCAGCTTTTTCTTTGGCTGCTTTGAAATCTGCTTCAATAGTGGCAGCTTTTTCTTTAGCCATAACAAGACTTGACTCATAAAGGTTAATCTGATTTTTCATATCGCTGAGCTGAGTTAAAACTTCAAGCTCGCCGAACTGAATATCGTAACCTGCGTTTGTGAGCTGTTTTTCTGCATCTGCAAGCTGCTGTTCGGCAGTTTCCATTTGAGCTTCTGCCTGCTTGAGCTGAGCTATCATCTGCTCTGCCTGCTTGAGCTCGACTTCTTTCTGAGCGAGAGTTGTCTTTGCATCTGCCAGGTCTTTTTTGGCTGCAGTAAGCTTGATTTCAAGTGATTGAAGCTGGGGTTCCATGTATGCAGCCATTTCTTTTGCAGTACCTACAGCGGTCATAGTTCTGATAGCATTGACTATCTGATCAACTTCTTCTCCGGCCAGACCGGAATCTAAGAAACGGTCAATCATACCATCAACACCGCCTGATTGAGTCTCTTCAAAATTATCGAGAGCTGAACGGGTGGTAACAATAAGATCTGAAAGGTAGTCAACTGTTGAAGCCATAGAGTCAACCTGAAGCTTGGCAACATTGAGCTCAGTTTTAGCGCTGTTGTATTCCTGCTCTGCATTTTCATATTGCTTGAGCAATGCTTTTGTTTCGTTGTACTCATTCATTTTGGCTTCCCACTGTGCATATTGAGTGGAATGCTCGAGCTTGCCTGAGTCAATGGCGTTTGCGGCTTCGGAAGCCTTTTCGTTATACTGCTGCTTATATTCAAGAAGCTTTCGATCGCCGTTTTCTGCCATATCGAGAATTTCTCTCATTTGTTCTTCTGCGGCAGCCAACTGAGTTTCAACGTCGTTTTTTGCTTGTGCGTATTCTATTTCGGCATCGGCAACCTCGGTGGTATACTGAGCTTTAAGAGAGCCGACTCTGTTTGAAAGCAATTCCTGAGAAATTGAGTTTATATAATCAATATACTGACCGATGTAAGCATCGTATTGTTTTGAATAAGGGTCGTAGCTGTCACTGCCTGCGATTTTCAGATACATAACCGAATAATAATCGTCAAGGAAGTTTTCGGCGGGAATGTACATAAATGTACCCAGCTTACCCGTACCGATAGTGGTGTAACCTCTCTCATATGAGATATAAAGGGGAGTGCGGATAATACCGACAATAGTGAACTGCTGATTTTCAAGGGACGTGGTAAGGTCTTTGTTTTCGCCCTCAATGGTAATAGTTGCACCTATTTTAAACTCGTCGGGAGTTGAAAGAGCACTTTCGTCAACGAGACACTGATTGGGTGATGAGGGCCATGAGCCTTCAATGAGCTGAGGTCTGTTCATAAAACTGCGCTCGTCGATACCCGCATTAACATTAGCGAGCTTTGTCAGGTCAATAGGCAAGGCTCTTATTGTCAGCTCAGAACCGTCAGTGTCACTAATAGGTTCACCGTTGACCTTGACCACACCGTCGACAAATTTTTCACCGATAGCGGTTTCAACGCCGTTGATAGACTGTATAACAGCAACATCGTTTTCTGTAAGACCTGCAGTGGAGATAATCTGAATATCTGCCATATTGGTTTCCAGAGCATATTCTCTTATAGTGTCATACATATCCGGTGCCGTTGCGTTCATACCTGCAAAGAAGCTTACGCCAAGGGCGACAATAGCGATAATAGAGAAAAATCGTGATTGGGTTTTCTTTACAGTTCTGAGGGCATCGGTAATCAGAACTTTATTTATATTCATTGCGTTATCACCATTCGAGCCTTTCAACGGGTACGGGATGGTCGTTGACTGCAATCTGAACTATCTTGCCTGAACGCATTGTTATGATTCGGTCTGCCATAGCTGCCAAAGCACCGTTGTGGGTGATGACGACTACGGTTGTGCCTGTATCACGGCAGGTTTTGTGCAATAGACTCAGAATCTGCTTGCTTGTACGATAGTCAAGAGCACCTGTGGGCTCGTCGCAAAGCAGAATCTTAGGATTCTTTGCAAGAGCTCTTGCGATTGAAACTCTCTGCTGTTCACCGCCTGAAAGCTGAGAGGGGAAGTTATCCATTCTGTCTTTGAGGCCAACTTTTGCGAGAATCTTTTCGGCTTTGATAGGCTTTTTGCACATCTGAGTGGCAAGCTCAACGTTTTCGAGTGCTGTGAGGTTTGGCACCAGATTATAAAACTGGAAGATGAAACCTACATCATAACGTCTGTAATCAACAAGCTCAGCTTTTGAAAGATCGTTGATAGGTCTGCCTGCGACTCTTACCTTGCCGTCGTCGCATATATCCATACCGCCTAAGATGTTAAGTACGGTTGATTTACCTGCACCGCTGGTGCCGACGATAAGACAAAACTCGCCTTTTTCTATCTGGAAAGAAACACCGTCAACGGCGGGAATAGAAACCTCACCGGTCTGGTATCTTCTGTACACTTTGTCAAATTCAATAAAACTCATTATTTATCACCCTGTTTCCTGATATATTATTAGTCCGTATAAATTTCTCTGTAAAGCACTTTGCCGTCTTTTTCACTTGCAATAACAACTTCACAGCTGTTGTGTTCTTCAATTGTGTAGTATTGATAATAAAGTCCGCATAAGCCGATAAGCTCTGCCAGCTCTTCATATGAAGGCTTGCCTTTATACTTCTTTGTGTCTGCCAGCATAAGAATATAGCTGAAATCTCTGCTGTAATCGCCAAGCTTCACAATGTAAGGATAGTCACCGGAATCAACAATATCGCCTAATGCCAACATAGTATCCATACCGATGTTTGAAAGCAGAAGAGAATATGACATACCGTCCATTTTCAAGGTGACGTTGCCGTCTTTGTCTTCGACTATTTTATAATCGTACTTCTCGGCATATTTTTCAATATCTCCGCCTGACTGACCTTTGATGAAGCTGGCAGGAACCTTTACTTTAACCGTTTTGTTAGCTTTTGGCAAAGTAGTTTCTTCCTGGTATCTTGTAGCAGAAATATCCACCACTTTTATATCGTCTGTTCCGGTTTCTGTATCATCTTTTTTACAAGCTGTAAAAAAGCATATAACAGTGAGTAAAATCATAGCAGTTGCCATTATTTTTTTCATAGCTTATACCTCCGTGAAAAAAGGCAATAGAATACCTCATTATATTACATTATAACATTGTATCACACAAGAGCATTAAATTCCACCCAAAACAGAAAATTTAACACAATATTCAAGTCAATGAAAAAATCACAATAAAAGCTATGAAAAATCTACTAAAACAGCTGATATTTTTATTTTATCTATATTTAAAAAAACAGTTGATTTTTTAATAAATATTTGGTAAAATCTATGGAAGTGGGATAACTATAAGCTTTTATAGGCTATTCCTGTATAAATCTATCAATTATTTTTTATTTTTAGGAGGAATTCCAATGGCTAAGAAATGGGTATACCTTTTCAAAGAAGGCAACGGCAGCATGAGAGAACTTCTCGGCGGTAAGGGTGCAAACCTTGCTGAAATGACAACTCTCGGTCTTCCCGTTCCTCAGGGCTTCACAATCACAACAGAAGCTTGTACACAGTATTATGAAGACGGTCGCAAGATCAACGATGAAATCGTTGCTGAGATCATGGCTAACATCGAAAAGATGGAAGAGATCACAGGTAAGAAGTTCGGCGACCTCGAAAGACCTCTCCTTGTATCCGTACGTTCAGGTGCTCGTGCATCAATGCCCGGTATGATGGATACAATCCTCAACCTCGGTCTTAACGAAGAAGTTGTTGAAGTTATGGCTCAGAAGTCAGGTAACGCAAGATGGGCTTACGACTGCTACAGAAGATTCATCCAGATGTATTCAGACGTAGTTATGGAAGTAGGTAAGAAGTACTTTGAAGAACTCATCGACAAGATGAAGGAAGACAGAGGCGTTACTCAGGATACAGAACTTACAGCAGACGACCTTAAGGAACTCGCTGAACAGTTCAAGGCTGAATATAAAGCAAAGATCGGTTCAGACTTCCCCACAGATCCCAAAGAACAGCTCATGGGTGCAGTTCAGGCTGTATTCCGTTCATGGGACAACCCCCGTGCAAACGTTTACCGTCGTGACAACGATATCCCTTACTCATGGGGTACAGCTGTTAACGTACAGGCTATGGCTTTCGGTAACATGGGTGAAGACTGTGGTACAGGTGTTGCTTTCACACGTGACCCCGCTACAGGTGAAAAGAAGCTTATGGGTGAATTCCTTACAAACGCACAGGGTGAAGACGTTGTTGCCGGCGTAAGAACTCCCATGCCCATCGCTGAAATGGCTAATAAATTC
>JAZRDY010000140.1:0-2904 GCA_045660525.1 Acutalibacteraceae bacterium
CAGAGAACAGTTTCAAAAATCAATATGCTTCACGAGCTAGAAAAGAACATGGAAGGCTATTCAGGCTCCGTAAGAAAGGTTATCAAAGAGAGTCAGAAGGGCACACTCAGAGGTATCCACGGCACAGTGTCACAGCTTATCAGCGTTGATAGTGAATATGCCGTTGCTATTGAAACAGCTCTCGGTAATGCTGTGCAGAATATCGTTGTTGACACTCAGCACGATGCGAAAACAGCCATCAACCTGCTTAAATCTCAGGGTGCAGGCCGTGCAACATTCCAACCGATAGATGCTGTCAAGGGCAGAGATTTAGACGAAGACGGTCTTGAAGATTGTCTCGGATATGTTGATAAAGCAGTAAATCTTCTCAAGTATGACAGCATTTACAGCGAGATTATTTCTTCTCTTCTCGGCAAAACTGTTGTTGCAGAAGATCTTACCTGCGCTATCGAAATCGCAAGAAAATACGATCAGCGCTTCAAAATAGTTACTCTCGATGGTCAGGTTATCAATGCCGGCGGTTCAATCACCGGTGGTTCAGGCACTCAGAATGCGGGTATCCTGTCCCGTAGCACTGAAATTGAAAAGCTCACCAAAAAGAGCGAAGAGCTCAAGAAAGAAATTGCAGAGCTGACAGATACTTATACAAAGCTCACTGAAGAAATCGATGCTCTTACAGCAGGGCTCAATGAGCAGAGACAGGCTCTTTCTCAGGCTTCAGACGAAAAAATCAGACTTGAGGGTCAGAAAAATCTCGTTTATGAGCAGTATTACTCAGCTGTGTCAATGCTTGATGAACTCAAGGGTGAAAAAGAACACGCCGATGATAGAATTTCAGCAATGGAAAATTCACTTTCAGAGGCTAAGGCTAAGTGCGATGAACTTGAAAAAGAGATAAAAGATAAAGAAGCAAAACTTGAAAGTCTCGGCGAGCTTCGTAAGGAAATTTCAGCTAAGCGCGAAGAGATGACCTCTGTTATTTCAAAGCTTAATCTTGATATTCACGGCGCAGGCAAAGACTTGCAGGCGAGAACTCAAGCTCTCGGTCTTCTCAAGGCGAGACTTGTCAGCCACGAAGACAAAGATAAAGAGCTTATCGACGAAATTCAGAAGATTAAAGATCACAACCTTTCAATAGAAAAAGAAATTGAAGATCTTCAAAAGCTTTCCGCTTCATTCTCTGAAAAGAGTCAGCAGGCAAAAGACGAAATCACAGCACTGCAAAAGAAGAGAAGCGAGACCGAAGAACGTTCAGCTTCACTTCGTACTCAGGAAAGAAACAAGTCAAGCGAAAGAGAAAAAATCAGCGGTGAGCTTGCCCGTCTTGAAGAGAGAAAGCAGACTATGACTCTCGACTACGACAGTACCATAAACAAGCTTTATGACGAATATCAGCTTACAAAGCGCGAAGCTGAAGCTGTTGGTGAAAAGCCCGAAGATCCCGCAGGCTCAAAGAGACGCCTTAATGAAATCAAGGGCAGCATCAGACATCTCGGTGCAGTCAATGTTGGTGCTATCGAAGAATATAAAGAAGTCAGCGAAAGATATGAATTTATGTCTACTCAGGTCGCTGACGTAGAAAAGAGCAAGAAAGAGCTTATCAGACTTATTGACGAGCTGACAGATAAAATGTCACAGCAGTTCAGAGAGCAGTTTGCTAAAATCAATCATAACTTCGGTGAAACATTCCGCGAGCTCTTTGGCGGCGGTCATGCTGAAATTATTCTCGAAGACCCCACAAACGTGCTCGAAAGTAACATCGACATCAAACTTCAGCCACCGGGCAAAATGGTCAAGAGACTTGACTCACTTTCAGGTGGTGAAAAGGGACTTTCAGCTATTGCACTTCTCTTTGCGATTATGAAGGTTAACCCCGCGCCTTTCTGCATTTTTGACGAGGTTGAAGCAGCACTTGACGATGTTAACGTAACAAGATATGCTCAGTATGTAAGACGTATGACAGGCAATACCCAGTTTATTCTTATTACCCACAGACGCGGTACAATGGAAGAGGCAGATGTGCTTTACGGCATCACAATGCAGGAACAGGGCGTATCAAAACTTCTTGAACTCAAAACAGCTGAGCTCGCTAAAAAGCTCGGTATTACACAATAAAGGAGGAAGAAATCAATGGGTATTTTCTCAAAATTTGGTTTCGGACTAAAGAAAACCCGTGAGGGTATGACAGAGCGTATCGAGGACGTCCTCGGCGCTTATGAAGAAATCACAGACGATTTTTACGATGATCTTGAAGAAGCTCTTATTATGGGCGACATCGGCATGAAAACAGCGGTAGATATTGTTGATGCACTTCGTCATCGTGTCAATAAAAACGAGGTACGCAACCCCAAACACGCAAAGATGATTATATCTGAAATCATTGCTGAAATGATTGACGGCGGTGAGGATATGGGTCTTATCACACAGCCCTCAATTATCCTTGTTATCGGCGTTAACGGCGTCGGCAAGACAACAACTATCGGTAAGCTTGCTGCTATGTATAAAAAGCAGGGTAAAAAGGTTGTACTCGGTGCGGCTGATACTTTCCGTGCGGCAGCTATTGAACAGCTTGAAATCTGGGCTGACAGAGCAGGCGTTGATATTGTCAAGCACAAAGAGGGTGCGGATCCTGCCGCTGTAGTATATGACACTATCAGTGCAGGTCTTTCAAGAGATTGCGACATTATCATTATCGATACAGCAGGCCGTCTTCACAACAAGAAAAATCTTATGGATGAGCTTGCAAAAATCTACAGAGTTGTTGAAAAAGAACTTCCCTATGCTGACCGCGAAATTCTTCTCGTACTTGATGCAACAACGGGTCAGAATGCAGTTAATCAGGCTAAGGAGTTTAAGAATGTTGCCGAGCTTACAGGTATAGCAAGTCGGATCGTAGCCATGTCG
>JAZRDY010000141.1:0-2501 GCA_045660525.1 Acutalibacteraceae bacterium
TCAAAAGCGAAAACATCACGGGGGTCTTCGACCACACAGATAACACTCTGATCTCTGCCCTCATTTTTGCAGATAGGACAAAGCTCGTCTTCTGCAAGGTTACAGCAACGAGTACACTGTTTTATTTTCTCGTGAGCCGAGAGAATTGTGGCTGAAAATTCTTCAGCCTGTTGTTTGCTTAAATTCAGCACATAAAAGGCAAGTCGCTGAGCAGTCTTATGTCCGATGCCGGGCATTCTTTCAAACTGTTCTATAAGCTTTGCCAGAGTTGCTACATTATATCCTGCCATCAGAAGGGAAGATTAAGACCGCCCTTAGCAGCATTCATAGCCTGCTCCATAGCGTCGTCTGCCTTTTTCATAGCTTCGTTTGTTGCAGCGATAATAAGGTCTGAGAGCATTTCGATATCGTCGGGGTCAACAACATCGGGCTGCATCTTGATATCTTTAACTTCGTGTGCGCCTGTAACTGTTACTTCAACAGCTCCGCCACCTGCTGATGCAGTGAATTCGCTTGCTTCGATTTCAGCCTGTTTCTGTTCAAGCTGAGCCTGCATCTCCTGGATTTTTTTCATCATTGCCATCTGGCCGCCACCTTGTGCGCCGCCGGGAATTCTTGCTTTCATTTTAGTAGTCTCCTTTTATTATATTCGTCTGATTTATTTTTTAATCAGTTATTTACATCAACATTTATACCCATATCCTTAGCTCTGTTTATAAGATTTTCAAGGGGGTCTTTGGGCGCTGCAGCAGGCTGAGCAGACATCTTAGGTGTGGCGGTACCGCTATATAGGCCGAGTCTGTATCTCTTACCTGTTACTCTGAGCACCGCTTCTTTGACATCTCTTGCATTGCCGCCCGTTTTGATAAAGGCTGAAAGAGTTGGATTATCACTTTTGATAAGCACATAATCGCCTCTGATAATTGCGCTTGAGCCGTTGAGTACGCCCCACAAGGGCATATTTGTTTTTGTCAGCTCACTGAGCACTTCTGCCCAGTCAATAGGCATCTCTCCGTCAGCACTTTCTTCCTGCTGTTCTTCTGCCTTTGGTGTTTCGGCAGGGTACTCGTCAGCAGTGGGAGCAGTTGTAACCGAGGAAGCAATACTTGCAGTTTCTTTCGGTGCTTCCTGAGTTTTAACCTCGGAAACAGTTGCCGTCTGAGGAGCAACTGCAATTGCACCTGTTTTAATCTTAACCTCAAGATCGCTTATACGTCTGAGAAGAGCTTCGTTATCACTTGCAATATTCGGAGTAGCAAGTTTTATCATCGACATTTCCATTTCAATTCTGCGATTTACACCGCGTTTTATATTTGCCATGCTCTCTTGCAAAAGTGAAATGCAGTAAAGTATATTTTCAAGAGTGAGTTTTCCACTCTGAGTTTTGTATTGCTCCAATTCTTCTGCAGTGCAAACAAGTATTTCCGAAGCGGATTTCACAGTTTTAACAATCATAAGATTTCTGAAATGATTGATAAGATCACTGCAGAGTCTTTCCATATCGCAGGAATTAGCGTGAAGATCGTTGACAATTTCAAGAGCCTTGCCTGCGTTGGTTTCAGCAGTTGCATCAGCAAGAGCAAAAAGGTGATCCTTACCTGTCATACCTGCAACATCGCAGACGATGTCAGCTGTGATATGTTTTCCGTGACCTGTGCACTGATCGAGAAGTGACAATGCATCTCGCATACCGCCATCAGCGATACGAGCAATAAGAGAAAGTGCTTCATCGTCAGCTGTGAAGCTTTCACATTCGGCAATATATTCCATTCTCTGCTTCATCGCTTCAGGAGAAACTCGCTTGAAGTCGAATCTCTGACAACGTGAAACGATAGTTACGGGGAGCTTATGCACCTCGGTTGTCGCTAAGATAAACTTAACGTGTGCAGGAGGCTCTTCAAGAGTTTTCAGCAGGGCATTGAAAGCGCCTATCGAAAGCATATGAACCTCGTGTATGATATAAACTCTGTACTTACATGAAGCAGGTGTGAAGTTGATTTCATCACGGATATCACGGATGCTGTCAACGCCGTTGTTACTTGCGGCGTCGATTTCCACTACATCAAGTATTGCACCTGAGTCGAGACCCTTGCAGATTTCACATTCATTGCAGGGGTTGCCGTTAATCGGATTTAAGCAGTTAACAGCTTTTGAAAGAATCTTAGCGCAGGTAGTTTTACCCGTACCTCTTGAGCCGGTGAAAAGGTAGGCGTGAGAAATTTTACCTGTCTCAATTTCCTTTGACAGAGTTGAAGTTATATGTTCCTGACCCACAACATCACTGAATACTCTGGGTCGATATTTTCTGTAAAGTACCTGGTACATAAATTCCCACCTTTCCTGAAATTTGTCCATTTATTAAAAATGAGTAAGACACATTCCCTTGGTCACACGGTGGCAGGCGTTAGCTGTGTCGCACAGACATTCCACTTAATGCTGCTTGGTTCCCCACCTGACATGGTTCGCGGCGTACTGTCGCACAGGACCCACCACCGCATGAC
>JAZRDY010000142.1:0-6642 GCA_045660525.1 Acutalibacteraceae bacterium
AATCGCTTGTTAAAGAGCTCAAAGAAGCAGTGAAAGACAGCGACAAAGTCTTTCTTGCAACTGACCCTGACCGCGAAGGGGAGGCTATTTCATGGCACCTTGCGGAAATTTTAGGTCTTGATCTTAGTGAAGCTAACAGAGTAACATTCAATGAAATTACAAAAACCGGTGTAAAAAACGGTATGGCAAACCCGAGAAAGGTTGATATTGATCTTGTTAATGCTCAGCAAGCAAGACGTATCCTTGACCGTCTCGTTGGTTATAAGCTCAGTCCTTTTGTATCACAGAAAATCAGACGCGGTCTTTCAGCAGGACGTGTGCAGAGTGTTGCTGTTAGAATGATTGTTGACAGAGAAAACGAAATCAGAGCATTCGTGCCAGAAGAGTATTGGTCACTTGACGGCAAGTTCACTCTCCCCGGCAGAAAGGTGCTTTCTGCTTCATTCTACGGTGACGAAACAGGCAAGATTGAACTCAAAACCGAAGCAGAAACCGACAGCTTCATCAAACGTCTTGAGGGTGCTGAGTACTATATCAGCTCACTTAAAAACGGCACAAGAAAAAAGAATCCCGCGCCTCCGTTTATCACATCAACACTTCAGCAGGAAGCTTCAAGAAAACTCGGTATGCGCCCTGAAAGAACTATGAAAGTAGCTCAGGAACTCTATGAAGGTATCAACATTCCCGGCTACGGCTCAACGGGTCTTATCACATACATGAGAACTGACTCACTTCGTATCTCAGAAGAAGCAAGACAGGCAACAGATGCGTTTATCAAAGCTCACTATGGTGATAAATATATTCCCGAAAAGCCCAGATATTATAAATCAAGAAGTAACGCTCAGGACGGTCACGAAGCTATCAGACCCTCAGATGTTGCAATTACGCCCGAGAGCATCAAAGCAAGTCTTACAGCAGAGCAGTACAAACTCTACTCACTTATCTGGAAGAGATTTGTGGCTTCTCTTATGGCTTCTTGTGTGCAGAATACAACCAAAATCGAAATCAAGAGCAAAAATGCAGGCGAAAGCGAAGACAGATTCTGCCTTTTCACTGCAAGCGGATACACAGTTAAGTTCGACGGCTTTACTGTACTTTACAACGTTGACGAAGACGAAACCTCAAAGCTTCCCGAGGGTATCAACAAAGACAGTGCTCTTAAGTTTAAAGACCTTATCAAACAGCAGCATTTTACTCAGCCTCCTGCAAGATACACCGAGGAGTCACTTATCAAGACTCTCGAAGAAAACGGTGTAGGCAGACCGAGTACCTATGCGACAATTATTTCAACTATCGTTAAACGTGAATACGTAAGTCGCAAGTCAAAACAGCTTATTCCCACAGAGCTTGGCGAAGCTATTGTAAATCTTCTCAAAGAGAAGTTCAAGAATATCGTAAACGTTAAGTTCACAGCTCAGATGGAAAGCAATCTCGACGCAGTAGGCGAGGGTGAGGAAGATTATATCAAGATGCTTCACACCTTCTACGACGATTTCGAGGCTAACCTTCAGAGAGTAAAAGACGATATGCAGGGTGTAAAGATCCAGCTTAAAGAAGATATCACAGACATCCCCTGCGAAAAGTGTGGCAAGATGATGGTTGTAAAAGTGGGCAGATTCGGCAAATTCCTTGCTTGCCCCGCTTACCCCGAGTGTAAAACAACCAAGCCTTTTGTTGTTGAAACAGATGCAACTTGTCCCGTATGCGGCGGTAAGGTAATCTCTAAAAAGTCAAAGAGAGGCTACACATTCTTCGGCTGTGACAAGTGGCCCGAATGTAACTTTATGACCTGGGATAAGCCTACAAATGAGAAGTGCCCCAAGTGTGGCAAATCACTTTTCAAGGGTAAAGGCTCAGTGCTCAGTTGCCTTGACGAAAAGTGCGGTTATAAGGCAGTTGCAACAAAGAAAGGCAAAAAGAGCGAATAAGTCCGCATTTTTGGTTACTTTTTGTGCGGTAGCAAAAAGTAACGCCTGCCCGGCGAGGGCAATTAAAATAAAATTAAACAAGTGAAGTGATTTCACAAAGAGGTGATATGATGAGCGAAAAGGTAATAGTTATCGGTGGCGGTCTTGCAGGTGTTGAAGCTGCCTGGCAGGTTGCAAATGCAGGTTATGAGGTTGATTTATACGAAATGAAACCCGTGAAGTTTTCACCTGCTCATCATATGACAACTCTTGCTGAGCTTGTGTGCTCAAACTCTCTTAAGGCAAAACGCCTTGAGTCTGCGGCAGGACTTCTCAAAGCAGAAATGCGAATTTTCGGCTCAGTATGTATGGAATGTGCAGATATTGCTGAAGTACCCGCAGGTGGTGCATTAGCAGTTGACAGAGATATTTTTTCACAGCTTATTACCGAAAGAATAGAAAACCACCCGAAGATAAATGTCATCCACGAAGAAGTGACAACTATACCCGAGGGCAATGTGATCATCGCCGCAGGCCCTCTTGCAAGTGATGCACTCAGCGACGACATCGCAAAAATTTGCGGTAACGGACTTCACTTTTTTGATGCGGCGGCTCCTATAGTTACAAAAGAGAGTGTCGATATGGAAAGTGCTTTCACTGCTTCAAGATATGAGCGAGGCGGAGAGAGTGACTACATCAACTGTCCTATGAATAAAGAGGAATACGAGAATTTCTACGATGCCCTCATAAATGCGGAAAGCGCCGACTTACACTCATTCGACAAACGTAAAGACGTATACGAGGGCTGTATGCCGATTGAGGTTATGGCGTCAAGAGGTAAAGATACAATGCGCTTCGGGCCTCTTAAGCCTGTGGGTCTTCGCGACCCGAAAACAGGTCACAGACCTTGGGCGGTGCTTCAGCTTCGTAAGGAAAACTCAGCAGGCTCAATGTTCAATCTTGTAGGTTTCCAGACAAATCTCAAATTTCCCGAGCAAAAGAGAGTTTTCTCAATGATACCTGCGCTTAAGAATGCAGATTTTGTCCGCTACGGCGTAATGCACAGAAACACCTTTATCGAGTCTCCACGACTTTTAAATGGCGACTTCAGCTTCAGAAACAGAGATAATCTCTTCTTTGCAGGTCAGATAACAGGCGTTGAGGGTTATATGGAATCAGCTTCATCAGGCATTATGGCAGGACTTAATATGGTCAGAAAGCTTCAGGGCAAAGAAACTCTCATTCTTCCCGAAACATCAATGATCGGTGCACTTTCAAGATACATAAGCGACGAAAGTGTGAAGAATTTCCAACCAATGGGTGCAAACTTCGGTGTACTTCCGCCCATTGAACCCAAGATAAGAGATAAGCAGGAAAGATATGCTGCCTTATCTCAGAGGGGTCTCGACGACCTTAAAGAATATCTCCAAGGGAGGTTATGATTTTGAATTTTACAGAATTTGAAAATATTATCGGATATGAATTCAAGAATAAAGATTTTCTTGCAACGGCCCTTACTCATTCATCCTATGCAAATGAAAGACAGCTTTCAAAAGACTGCAACGAGCGACTTGAATTCCTCGGCGACAGTGTTCTCGGTATTATAACAGCTGAATATTTCTACCATAATCTTGCTCATCTTCCCGAGGGCGAGATGACTAAAAAGAGAGCAGCTTGTGTATGCGAGAAATCACTTGTAAGCTTTGCTAAAAAGATAAACTTAGGCAAATATATTCTTCTCGGCAGAGGTGAAGAGCATACAGGCGGACGAAACAGAGCAAGTATTCTTGCAGATGCATTTGAGGCAGTTATCGGTGCGATTTATCTCGACGGCGGTCTTGAGGACGCGAGAAAGTTTGTGCTTGATTTTGTAAAAGAAGCAGCCGCCAAACAGCTTTCATTTAAAGACTATAAAACAGAGCTTCAGGAAATCATTCAGAAAAATCCTGCTGAGCATCTGACATATGTGCTTGTGGGCGAAAGCGGTCCTGACCACGATAAGCGCTTTGAGGTTGAAGTGAGACTCAACAGCAATGTTATGGGTTGCGGCATAGGCAAAAGCAAAAAACTTGCCGAGCAGGAAGCTGCAAGACAAGCTCTCGAGCTTATGGGGATAAAGAGTTGAAGCATATAAATGTTGCCTTGTTTGTGCCTGATGAAGGTTGCCCTCACAGATGCAGTTTTTGCAATCAGAAGACCATATCAGGCAAAACAAAAAGGCTCAGCATCAGTGATATTGACTCGGCTGTGGAAACGGCTCTCAGCAGTGCCGATTGTAATAAAGGTGAAATCGCATTTTTCGGTGGTAGCTTTACTGCAATCGACAAAGATTATATGATATCTCTTTTAAACAGAGCAAAAATGTATATCGATAAAGGGCTGTTTGCAGGTATCAGGGTGTCAACCCGACCCGACTGTATAAATGAGGAGATACTTGATATATTAAAGCATTACGGTGTCACATCAATAGAGCTTGGCTGTCAGAGTATGGATGATGAAGTGCTCAGACTTAATAACAGAGGTCACAGCAGTGATGATGTAGTTAAATCCGCAAAGCTGATAAAAAAATACGGCTTCGAATTCGGTGTCCAAATGATGACGGGGCTCTATGGCGATGATGATAAAACAGCCATTGAAACAGCGAAAAAGCTCATTGCTCTTTCACCTGATACGGCGAGAATTTATCCCACAGTTGTGCTTGAAAACACAGAGCTTGAAAGACTCTACAGACTGGGTCAGTACAAGCCTCAGACTGTTGAAGAAGCAGCCGATCTTTGCAGTGAGCTTCTTATGATGTTCCACGAAAATGATATCAGAGTTATCAGAGTCGGACTTCACTCAGGCGGTAATGTAGAAGATGGCTATGTGGCAGGAGCTTATCACCCTGCTTTCCGTGAAATCTGCGAGAGCAGAATCTATCTAAAAAAAGTCCTTGAAGCAATAGAAATCCAAGGCATAGATAAAGGTGAAATCACCGTAACAGTCGGCACATCTTTTGTTTCTATGCTCATAGGTCAGAAAAAAGCAAACACAGAAAAGCTCAGAGAAATGGGCTATATCTTAAAAATAAAACAAGATAAGAATATGAAAAAATATGAAATTGAAGTGGGAGGTAAAATATGATATTAACAGCGCTTGAAATGCAAGGCTTTAAGTCATTCCCCGAAAAGACAACTCTTACTTTCGGCAAGGGTATAACAGCAGTTGTGGGCCCTAACGGCAGCGGTAAGAGTAATATTTCAGACGCAGTTCGTTGGGTACTCGGTGAACAGTCAACCAAGAGTCTTCGTGGCTCAAAGATGGAAGACGTTATTTTCGATGGCACTAAAGTGAGAAAAGCTCACGGTTTTGCTCAGGTAACACTTCGACTTGACAACACTGACCGTTCCATTGACAAAGATACCGACGAGGTTACTGTAACAAGAAGATACTACCGCTCAGGTGAAAGTGAATATAAAATCAACGGCGAGAGTGTAAGACTCAAAGACGTCCATGAACTGTTTATGGATACAGGTCTCGGCAGAGACGGTTATTCAATGGTATCTCAGGGCAAAATCGCAGATATGGTCAGCGGTAAAGCTAAGGAGTGCCGTGATATGCTCGAGGAAGCTGCAGGCATTTCCGCTTACAGATACAGACGTAGCGACAGCCTAAAAAGACTCACTCAGGCTGAAGAAAACCTTGTTCGACTCAGAGATATTCTTCTCGAACTTGAGGGCAGAATAGGTCCCCTTAAAACACAGAGCGAAAAGGCTCAGAAATTCCTTGTGCTCAGCGAAGAGAAAAAGATCCTCGAAATCGGTTTGTGGCTTTATAGCATTGACAAACTCAAAGAAGATCTGAGAACTCAGGAGGACAAGCTAGCAATTGCAAAGGGTCACTATGACTCAGCTGAAGCAGACCTTAAAGAAATCGAAGAGCTCATCGAAAAGTGCATTAGCGATACACAGAATATAAATATCAGAATTGATGAAATTCGTCAGAGTATATCAGAACTCGAAGAAAAAGCAGCAACTGCAGGCAGTGAAATCGCTGTGCTCAGAAGCTCAATCGACCACAATAACGATACTATTGAGCGTATCAGCAAAGACCGAAATGATTCAGAGCTCGGTCAGCAGCAGCTTTTAAAAGAAATCGAAACCGAAGAAAAGCTTATCGCACAGATTAAAAAAATACGCGACGATAAAAATACAGAGCTTCAGAAAGTCACTGATGAACTCAGTGCTATGCAGTCTCAGGGCGGAAATCTCGACAAAGAGACAGCCGACATCAGTATGGATATCAATATCCTTACAAAAAATCTTGCAGACAGCAGGGTAGCATCATCAACTGCACAGTCAGCTATCGGCGAAATCAAGGCTCGTATTGAGACAATCGATCTGCAGATTTATCAGCGCCGTGAGGTTGTGGACTCTGCCGAAAGCGATAAAATCCGTGCTGACGAGGCACTTAAGACGTGCACTGAAGAAATTGCTTCAATCACCAATTCGGTTAACGGTTACACAATGAAGCTTTCATCCCTTGAAACCAAGGCAGATAAAGTTAAGAAAGACCTTGACGAAAAGAGCTTTGAAGATCAGAGAACAGTTTCAAAAATCAATATGCTTCACGAGCTCGAAAAGAATATGGAAGGCTATTCAGGTTCAGTTCGTAAGGTTATCAAAGAGAGCCAGAAGGGCACTCTCAGAGGTATCCACGGCACAGTATCACAGCTTATCAGTGTTGACAGTGAATA
>JAZRDY010000143.1:0-1823 GCA_045660525.1 Acutalibacteraceae bacterium
TTTAAGATTTTTGTTGTATAATGTTTTTTCTGTGTGGATGTTTTAAAACGCAATAACATAAAAGTATATTGCCTTATCCCTTTCGCTGTTTTTAAGCCTTTATTTTGGCGGCTTCAAGGCATCATAAACATCCACCCGTGATCTTTTAGCAGACATAAATTCTGCATTTCTCTGCCGCTGCTTCTTCTTTGCACAGTCGGGACAGAACTTCTGATTTCTGCCTGTTCTCTCTGCTTTACTGCCACATAAAGCACAGACAACCGTTTCGGCAGATGTTTGACCTGTGACGCTTTTCATAAGAGCGCTATCACTCGGCAGCACACAGGCGAGAAAATATCTGCAGATAATATGGCTCGGAGTTATGAGCTGCGGACAGGTGTGAGTGTCACCGTCATCAAGAAGCAGACAGTTACCCTGATAACAGTTACAGCATCGGCTTTTAATCATTGTCTTGATTTCTGCGAACTGCTTAAGGGTAAGCTTGAGTTTTTGCATAAAGTTTTCCTCCTTTCTGAATTTATTTATTGAGTTTCTGCAAAAAAATGTGACGCAGTATTCATATACCGAAATTCACGGTTTTGGACATAAAAAAAGCACCCGTCAAAAATCTGACGAGTGCTATGTATCTGATTGCAAAATTTAAAAATGTGACGCAGTATTCATATACCAAAATATTGAAATTTATGTACCGTTGTAGTATACTTGTAATAATCATTTCAGGAGGTGAAGCTATGACCGGTGTAAGATACAAAATACCCATGCTGTCCGCAAAAGCAATTCTTGCTTACGCAAAGCCTACAAGTGAAGATATATACTCTTTTAATCTCAACAAAGCGGAAACTGCAAGTGTTTTATTGAATCACGGCGATACCTATCAGGATGATAATGCTGTTTTCTATCAGCTGATGTCTATGCTTCACAGAGACGGTTATTTGTCCAAGGATGATTTGATAATTGATGATTTGTACGATGCTATTATCTATCTTGACTTTGGCGGCATTTTCGACAGAAGTGCGGAATATCCGAAAAATGCATTAAGACAGAAAAAGGCGGAATCTATGTTCCGTCCTGAAGGTATTACTCTTGACCTTGGAAGCGGTCAGCATAAATATCTTGCCTTTGAGCGTTCTGCTTCTATGAGCAGAAATGCAAAGCTCTCCTTTGTCCGTGCTGACCTTTTTGATGAAATTACACGCAGAATAACCCTTAACTTAAAAATAGATGTTTGTGAGCTTTCAAAGCTCTATGCATATAACGGACTTCTTTTTTCGTCGGGTATCAGAGTTGAGCCTGATGATAAGTTCTTCCTTGAAAATGTTGCTATTGTACCTAATCCTAAAGGAATTACAAAAGATGTTTCATATGTAACGGTTAAGGATGTTACAGGCGAAGGCAGTATCAGAAAATATGAAAGAACAGAATGTACAGGTGATATTGAAACAACCCGTTTTGACGGTATGGGATTGATTTCACCTGAATTTGCCCATGAAATTGATAAAAAAATAGGCAGTAAAAAAGAGCATTCCTCTTTTCAGATTCGTATGCCATATATCAAGGGAATGGTACATAAAACCGATTTCAAAGCCTTGTTCAATGAAGCAGGCATTGAAACAATAACCGATATATGGGGAAGAAAGCACAATGTGGACACTCTTTGTATGATACTTACTGAGAGTCAGTTTAAGGGTTACAAGTGGCTGAAGCAGAATAATGTTTCCTGGCAGACATATATGCATCTCTGCCGTGCTTATGAGCACACCATATACATCACAAATGTCAATAAGACAGAAGCCGAAGATACAACCGAGCTTAACTATCAGTTT
>JAZRDY010000144.1:0-24426 GCA_045660525.1 Acutalibacteraceae bacterium
GGGTGAAGTTGCGTTTTTGATTACGCCATCTTCAACAGTACCCCAAAGCTTGAGAGGCTCCTGTTCGCTTTTTTCTTCTTCACCGCCGATGTAGGGGATTACGTTGTCGATCATTTCGGGCCAGCTGTCAAAAGTCTTACCTGCACCTGAGATAGCCTGATATGTGCAAACGAGAACTTCTTTAACACCATATTCCTTATCAAGAGGATAAATAGCGGGCACATAGCTCTGAAGTGAGCAGTTTGACTTAACTGCAATGAAGCCTTTCTTTGTACCGAGTCTCTTTCTCTGATCTTCGATAACTTTGATGTGGTCAGCATTGATTTCGGGCACTACCATAGGAACATCAGCTGTGCCTCTGTGAGCGCTGTTGTTTGACACAACGGGACACTCTGCTTTTGCATATGCTTCTTCGAGAGCTCTGATTTCATCTTTCTTCATATCAACTGCGCAGAATACGAAGTCAACCATTGAAGCAATTTCATCGATGTCTGCAGTTGCGTCTTTGATGACGAGATCAGCAAACTTTTCGGGCATAGGATCTGCGATTCTCCATCTGTCACCAACGGCTTCTTTATATGTCTTGCCTGCTGAACGTGAACTTGCTGCAAGAACAACTACATCGTACCAAGGGTGATCAGCGAGAATTGTAGCAAATCTCTGACCTACCATACCGGTTGCACCAATAATACCAACCTTATACTTTTTCATTTTAAAACACCTCTTTAAATTCAATTATTTTGCATAAAACTGTTGATAAATTCAGCATTATGCACTATAATAAAAAATAACTTTTATATAATATCACTTATTTAGTGATTAGTCAATTTATATTTCATATTTTTTTTAGAAATTATGAGGTTTTATTTAATTTGAAAGGATAAAGCTAAATTAATGAATAAGTCAGATTTTTATTATGATTTACCTGAGGAGCTTATAGCTCAGCATCCCGTTGAGCCAAGAGACTCTTCTAGGCTTATGACTGTTGATAAAACCAGCGGTGAAATCTTGCACAAACATTTTTATGATATTCTTGACGAGCTGCACGAGGGCGACTGTCTTATACTCAATAATACCCGAGTTCTGCCTGCTAGACTTTTCGGTATAAAGAAAGATACAGGTGCAAAAGTTGAATTTTTGCTTCTTACCAACAAAGGTAACGATACTTGGGAGTGTATTGTCGGTCCCGGCAAAAGAGCTAAGCCCGGTACACAGTTCAGTTTCGCTGACGGTCTTCTTGAATGTGAGGTTAAAGAAGTGCTTGATGGTGGCAACAGACTCGTAAAGTTTTTCTATGAGGGTAATTTCTATAACGTACTCGATCAGATCGGTCAGATGCCGTTGCCTCCGTATATCACTGAAAGACTTGAGAACGGTGAAAGATATCAGACTGTTTATTCTAAAGAACTAGGATCTGCAGCTGCTCCCACAGCGGGGCTTCACTTCACCGAAGAACTTATGGAAAAGCTTCAGGCTAAAGGCGTGAAAATAGGTTATGTTACACTGCACGTTGGTCTTGGCACATTCAGACCTGTTAAAGAAGAGGATATTTCACTTCATCTTATGCACTCTGAGCACTATTGGTTACCAAAAGAAACAGCTGATTTAATTAACAGCACTAAACAAAACGGTGGCAGAGTTATTGCTGTCGGTACTACCAGCTGTCGTACTCTTGAGTCAGTGGGCACTTTCAAAGGTAAGATTGAAGAAAGTGAAGGCTGGACAGATATTTTCATTTATCCCGGATATGAATTCAAGTGCATTGATGCACTTATCACTAATTTCCATTTACCTGAAAGCACATTAATTATGCTTGTTAGTGCTTTCTGCGGTTATGAAAACACTATGAATTTCTATAAAACTGCCGTCAACGAGAAATACAGATTTTTCTCATTCGGCGATGCAGTTTTCCTGAGGTGACTATGAAATCTAAATTAACTCTTATTAAAAATGAAGGCACTGCAAGACGTTGTGAGTTTGAAACTGTCCACGGTACAGTGCAGACTCCTGCTTTTATGAACGTAGCAACCTGCGGTGCTATCAAAGGTGCATTATCAGCGCTTGATCTTAAAGAAATCAAATGTCAGATTATGCTCAGTAATACCTATCATCTTCACGTAAGACCCGGAGATGAGCTTGTAAAAGAGATGGGTGGACTTCACGAGTTTACACGTTGGCAGGGTCCTATTCTTACCGACAGCGGCGGATTCCAGGTGTTCTCCCTTGCTAAGCTTCGCAAAATTCAGGAAGAGGGCGTAACTTTCAATTCTCACGTTGACGGCAGAAAAATTTTTATGGGTCCCGAAGAGAGTATGAGAATTCAATCAAATCTCGGCTCAACAATAGCAATGGCATTTGATGAATGCGTTGAAAACCCTGCTAAGTACGAATATGCAAAAGAATCATGCAAACGTACTGTAAGATGGCTTCAGCGATGCAAAACAGAGATGGACAGACTTAACTCACTTCCTGATACCATCAACAAAAAACAGCTTCTTTTCGGTATAAACCAAGGCTGTACTTTTGAGGATCTTCGTATTGAAAATATGAAAGAAATCGCTGAGCTCGACCTTGACGGATATGCAATCGGCGGTCTTGCGGTAGGGGAGCCTAAGGAAGATATGTACCGCGTTATTTCAGCTGTTGAACCTTATATGCCTAAAGACAAAATCCGCTATCTTATGGGTGTTGGTACCCCCGGTAACATCATTGAGGGTGTATACAGAGGTGTGGATATTTTCGACTGTGTTATGCCGTCAAGAAACGCACGTCACGGTCACCTTAACACCTGGAACGGTATTATCAATATAAATAATAAAAAATACGAAAAGGACAATCTGCCTATTGATCCCGAATGTGATTGTCCCACTTGCCGCAATTTCTCTCGCTCATATATCAGACATCTTTTCAAGGCGAAAGAAATGCTTGCTATGAGACTTTGCGTAATGCATAATCTTTATTTCTATAACACTCTTATGGAAAAAATCAGAGAAGCGCTCGACAACGGAAATTATCAGGAATTTCACGATAAATATGTTGATTTACTTGATACCCGTATATGAAAATTATGTAAAGTTTTTGAATATTACTTGATATTTACAGTTGATATCTGCTATAATATCAGACAGTATTTTATGATAGGAGGAAAGTAAAATGTACTTTTTAACAGAAGGCACTGCAGCTGCAGGCAGCAATTCATCAATGATCATTATGCTTGTTGCAATGTTTGCGATTATGTATTTTGTAATGATTCGTCCCCAGAAAAAGAGACAGAAAGAAGAGCAGGAAATGCGTAATGCTGTTGAAGTTGGTGACGAAATCACAACAATCGGCGGTATCTGTGGTAAGGTTGTTATCGTAAAAGAACAGCACCTCATCATCGAAACAGGCGCAGACAGAAACAGAATGCAGATTACTCGTTGGGCTGTTCAGCAGAATGTAACAGCTACTGAAAGAGTTAAGGCTGAAAGAGAAGCTGCAAAGGCCGCTGCTGAAAAAGCAAAGGCTGAAAAAAAGGCTGCTAAAGGCAAAAAAGACGCTGAATAATCAGTAATAACAAGACAAGGTCTCTCATATTCATTTAACAGATGAATTATGGGAGGCTTTTTATTATGGAAAAAGTTAAACCGAGATCGAAGAAACCGAGAACAGAAAATACATATCTGAATACTTTTTTGAATGTGCAGATATTTGATGCAATTGTTTACTTACTGTTATTTTTTATCTCTTCATCAATTGCGTTATTGATTGATTTGCCGCATAAAAATGATTATATTTTTGTTTTAATAACATTTGCATTGTGCAGTTTTGTTTCTGCGTTTTATTCAGGAATAAAAATGAAACATAACGGTTTGGCAGTCGGAATTGTTTTCACTTTGCCGATGAATATTATAACAATGCTTATTTCTTTTATAATGTCAGATTTCAAAGTGGATTATATATTTGTTATATCAGCTGCCGTGCTGATTGTGACCTCGGCAATAGGTGGCATATTAGCCGTAAATAAAAGACGTAGGAGATAAGTAAATTGAAAGTCAGCGCAGTTATTACCAAACCTAAAGTCGGTTTAGATAACACTAAAAAAACAGCATTTATATCGGGAGCAAATATTGTAATCGGTATTATCATGGGGTCAGTTTTATATTTGATTTGTAAAGATAAGTTAACAGGCAATTTATTTGATTATTTTATCGACTACACTATAGATTTCTCAAACAAAAACAAGCCCGAGATACTTTCCGGACTTGTTTTGCAAAATTTAATCTATTATTTTATCGTGTTGTTTTTCGGTACCAACGTTATAGGTGCACCATTTGTATTTTTTATTAGTTTTATTAAAGCATCAGGTTTAGGTGTTTTAGCGACTTATATTTACGACGCATTTTCTCTTAAAGGTATTGAGTATTGTTTGCTCGTGTTTTTTCCGGGGAAATTCCTGTTAATTTTATCTATGGTGCTTTTAACGCAGAATTGTTACTATAACGCCCTTTGTATCTTTCAGAATATAAAAATGAAAGACAGTAGGGGAGTTGACCTGAAAAAATTCACAGCTCGTTCGGTACTTATTCTGATGATTCTGCTACTTGCAAGCTTGGTAGATTTTCTTATGATTATCAGTTTCTCACCATTATTTGATTTTAGCTGATTAGTTGTTCTTGACTTGACTGCTCAACGGATTTTTCTTTGCGGCATCACGTAGCTGCTTGTTTTCTAAGTGTGTATAAATTTCAGTTGTTGACAGTTGCTCGTGGCCAAGCATATCTTTCAATATCAATACATCAACCTCACCGTGCTGATACATCAGGGTCGCCGCCGTGTGTCTTAATTTATGCACAGAATAATGCTGACCGTCGAGACCGATTTCTTCAATATAATGATAAACCATCAATTGTACGGCTTGTCTGCCTATTCGCTTATTTAGCCTGCTGACAAACAAGGCTTTTCTATCGTCGCCTTTAAGAGAACCGGTAGGTCGTACAGCGAGATAATCTTTTAAAGCTTTTATGCATGCATCGTTAAGATATACAAGACGCTGTTTGTTGCCTTTTCCGGTGACTACAAGGGTTTCATTTTCGAAGTTCACATCATTGACATTAAGTCCGCAAAGCTCTGCAAGGCGTAATCCGCAATTAAGAAATAGTGTTAAAATGCAGTAATCACGTTCCTTATTATCACCTTTGACGCTGTTCAATAAAGCGAGGCTTTGTTCAAGTGTCAGATATTTCGGCAGAACCTTTTTAGGTGGAGCAACCTGTAGCTGAGCCGCAGGATTATGGTCAATATAGTTCATCTTTTCCGACACATATTTAAAGAAACCGCGTATTGATGATGCTTTACGAGCTCGCGTTTTGGCGGAATTTGAACGATCAGAGCTACAAAATATTAAGAAATTGTTAATGTCTTTTAGTGTAATTTTAGAAAGATAGTCGGCATCAATATGCGATAGGTCATAAATTTTTCTGTCTTCACCGGGGGATAGGGTAGTATCGTGCTTCTCAAGAAAACAGAAAAACAGATATAAGTCGGTTATATACTGCGAAACTGTTGCTTTTGAACGAGCTTTTACAATCAGCAATTCGCTGATGTATTCATCAACCAATGGAGGTAAAAATTTTCTGTCTATTAAATCCGACATATTATCAACACCTTAAATTTATTCTAAATATATTACAATTATATCATATCAACTATACAAAATTTCTTGAAATTTGTCAAGATTAAAAATGTTTTGTATAGTTGGTTTTTATATTTAAAACATATCTTGGAGCTGAACATTCATTAATTTTAGGATGATAAGATGATGTTATTCAGAATAGTTATAGAATTATTTATTTTTTAGTTTATCAGTAATTTAAATGCAAAATAAATGTTAAGTAAACATTTTTTGTAAAAACAACTGCATTCTAAATAAAAAATCAAAAAAGCCCATTTAACAGAAATTTTTGAAACGACCTGTGCATCATTTAATTAAATTCTATCAAATGACATTTTTTAAATAAAACCATATTTTATATAAAAATTAATCAAATGCAAAAAAATAAAGATTGATTAAAACATTTAAGATAAATTTCTGTTCAATTTATTTGCAATTAAACAGAAATACTGATATAATACAAAGAAAAAGATTAATTGATTCACGGGATATTATTCTGATGGAATCTATTTAGCTTATTAAAAGTCGGTTAAATAAATACTTTTGTTTTAATTATCTATATTTCCGAAAGCTCTGTTGTTTGATAAATAGTAGATTTTTTATCAGTTTGGGATATTTTATTTGCAAACACTCACCTATACTATACAAAATATTAATTTTGTATAGTTGATAATTTTGATAATGAGTATGCATTATTTTCCTCACCTGAGCTTTATTTTTAATTTTTTGTTTAAAATATATTATTCTTTATAAACTAAGGACTGTGTTATGCAAATTATAATTCAAAACGGTATTGTAGATTTATCCGGTGAACCGGTGCTGAAAAAAGTGAATATTGAAATTAACACTGAAAGCAAAATCGGTGTTGTCGGTCGTAACGGCTGTGGTAAAACAACTTTGCTCAGATTGATTTCAGGTGAACTTCAGATATCTAAAGACAATCCTGAAGCAAACAGTAATTTTTTAATATCCGGCAAACCTGTAATTGGTACTCTGAATCAGATGACCTTTAAAGATAACAGTATCTCACTTGTTGACGAAATAAGAGGTGCATATCAGAAAATCATTGATATGAAAAATCGTCTCGATGAACTTCAACAGATAATGAGTGTGAATGAAAACCCTGATGCGATTTCCGAATACACTACCCTGCTTGATATTTTCACCAATGAAGGCGGCTTTTATTTTGAAAAAGAATACGAAGCTGCTATCAAGCGTTTTGGTTTTAATGAAGAAGAAAAGCAAAAGCCCTTATCTGACTTTTCGGGCGGTCAACGTACTAAAATAGCTTTTCTTAAGCTTTTACTTTCAAAGCCTGATTTATTGCTTCTTGACGAGCCGACCAACCACCTTGATGTTGATGCCGTATCCTGGCTTGAAGAATACCTCTCGTCTTATAAAAAAGCCGTTGTTATTGTTTCTCACGATCGTATGTTTCTTGATAAAACAGTGAAGACAATTTATGAAATTGAGCGCGGAAAAACATATAAATATAACGGTAATTATTCTGAATTTGTTATACAAAAACAGCTTTTACGAGAACAGCAAGCCAAAGAATATGAAGCACAGCAAAAAGAAATAGCCCGACTTAACGAATTGGTTGAGAGATTCAGATATAAAGCCAATAAAGCTGCAATGGCTCAATCCAAGCTGAAACAACTTGAACGAATGGATTTAATCGAGCCACCCGAAACTTATGATAACCGTGTTTTTAAAGCATCGTTCCAACCGTCTGTTCGTTCTGTAAACGATGTATTAACTGTCAGAGATCTTGCTATCGGTTATGATAATGTTCTTTCGAAAGTGAGCTTTGATATTAAACGTGGTGAGCACATCGGTATTATCGGCGGTAACGGTCTTGGTAAATCAACACTTCTTAAAACTCTTGTCGGTACTCTCCCCTCTCTCGGTGGCGAATTTATTATTGGCGGCAGTGTAAAAATCGGATACTTTGATCAGCAGATGGCTCAATATTCAAGTTCAAATACTGTCTTAGATGATTTCAGAAATGAATTTCCTTCTTATGATGATTTTCAAGCAAGAAGTGCACTTGGTGCTTTTCTATTCAGCGGTGATGATGTGTTTAAAACTGTTGATATGCTCTCGGGTGGCGAACGTGTACGACTTGCACTTTGTAAAATATTCGGCAAAAAACCAAATTTTCTCATACTTGACGAACCGACAAACCATATGGATATTCTTAGCAAAGAAGCTCTTGAAGATTTGCTTGTTGATTATGAAGGAACTTTGATATTTGTTTCTCACGACAGATATTTTATTAAAAAAGTCGCTCAACAATTATTATCTTTTGAGAACGGAAATACAAAGTTATATAAATTCGGTTATGAAGAATATCTTGAAAGTCAGACACTCCCCTCGCCTGATGTATCAGATGCAGTTAAAACAGCTGAAAAGGCACCTAAAAAAGCTTTTACCACCCCACTTAAAGAAAAATCACGCAGAGAAAGAGCGTTGAAAAAAGCCGAGGAATTAGTTGAAAAACTTGAAGCTGAAATGGCTGATATCGAAGAAGCTTTAGCTGATGAAGCAAATCAGAGTGATTATATAAAACTCGGAGAATTACAAACTGAGCTTGCGAGGGTTTCATCAGAACTTGAAGACGCAATGTTTGCTTGGGAAGAAGCTGAATCGCTTTTACAGGAAATAGAGTAAATAAAAACACTTATACAAAAACAAGGCACCTGCAACGGACGCCTTGTTTTTTTGTGAAATATTATTCAGTTGCATTTATAGTTGTGTACATAAAATACTTATAACCGAGAGGATTACTGTAAAATCCTCTTACACTGTCATCGATCATAAAAACATCTGTGTAATAATATAAGGGGGTAATGCAACCCGTTGACATAAGCATATCTTCAGCCAGGTGCATAAGTTTAAATCTTAAATCTGTATCGTTTGATGATTTAATTTCGCGTATGAGAACATCGTAGGTTTCAGACCATGTTCCGTCTTTGATTTTGTAATCAATACCGTAGTCGGTGAGATCAAGATTATATATAGCGAGCTCTTTATGTGCCTCTTTGCCGAACTGTACATCATTATTACCTGAAGTTGTTGTCCACATATCAAGGAAAGATATAGGATAATTATAATCTGCAAGCCAACCGTTTCGGGCGATAGTATATTCACCGGATTTACGCGTATTCAGGAAGGTATTCCACTCCTGGTTTATAAGTTCAACATTAATGCCCACAACGGCAAGAGCCCCCTGAACATATTCACCGATTGCCTGATGATTATCGTTTGTATTATAAATATATGTGAATGTCGGTACATCAGTAAATTTTCCTGTTGATTCATCAAATGTATAGTATTTTTTCAAAAGCTTTATTGCTTTTTCGTAGTTAGCTTCATATGCTTCTGCGGTAATATCGTAATAACCGATATATTCTTCGCTGTTGCCTGCACTATGATAGAATTGAGTGCCGTCAGGATTTGTAAGGCCTTTCGGAACGAAAGTTGAAGCAGGAGTTTCATTGCCGTGCGAAATATTATTTACTATATAATTACGGTCAATGAGCAGGCTTATGGCATTTCTGATTTCTGACATTGCCTTTTCAGCTGTCGCTTCGTTGTAGTCGGCTGTTTCGGGAAGAATATTTTCGTTGATATTCCAACATACATAGTATGTTCCGTACTGTTCTGTTATTGAAAACTCTTTGTCGTAGGTTTCCTTGAGTGCAGAAAATTCATTTGTCGGCACATTATCAATCAGATGCCAATCACCGTTTTGGAAGTTTGTGAGCATATTGTTTGCATCATCTGAGAGATAGAATTTAATTTCGGGCATTGTAATGTTTTCTGCGTCGTAGAAGTTTTCGTTTTTAGTTAGAGTGATAACGCTGTTATGCTCCCAACCGGTGAGTTTATAAGCGCCGTTGGAAACATAGGTAGCGGCTTCAGTTGCCCAACTGTCATTTGATACTACATCCTCGCGTACGGGATAATATGTGGGAAATGCTAAAAGTTCATTCCAATAAGTTACAGTGTTTGTAAGTGTTACCTTAAGGGTATTGGTGTCAATAGCTTCAGCGGCAAGTTTTGCGTCTTTATTAATATATTCACCTGCATCATTTGTTTCCCACATTTCATTATAGCCTTTTATAACATCGAACATATAATTGTAGTCACCTGCAAGTTCAGGAGAAGCAGCACGATTCCACGCAAATACGAAGTCATAAGCAGTTACAGCCTGACCGTCTGACCATGTAAGTCCATCTTTAAGTTTATAAATATAAGTTACCGTGCCATCTTTATTGGTAACTCCTTCAGAGAGTTCTTGTGCAGCATCGGCAACAATAACAAGGTTTCCGTTTTCGTCCTGAGCCCATTTTGCCAGACCTGCAAAAAGATGAGTCAGCATCGTGGAACCGTCAGCTGTAGAATTAAGTGCCGGGTCGATGCTGTCAGGTTCTGAAGCAAGACAAACCGCAAGCGAGGTGGTATCTGATTCTTTATCACCGCAAGCTGATAAAGTAAACAGCATTAATGCAACGAGTAATAAAGCGAGCATTTTCTTCATTTCATTTCTTTCCTTTCTGTTGTTTTAATTTAATACGCATAATGTATAGATGCTTAGTTGATTTCACTTGTTCTGTGACAAGCAACTAAGTGTCCTGTTGATACTTCCTTTAGCATTGGCATTGATTCAGCGCATATCGCCTCAGCGTGCGGGCAACGTGTGCGGAACGGACAACCCGACGGAGCGTTAAGAGGACTCGGTATATCGCCTGAAAGTACGATTCTTTTATTTTCTCTTGCTGTTTTCGGATCAGGAACAGGTACTGATGAAAGAAGCGACTTAGAATAAGGATGAAGTGGGTTATTATAAATCTCTTCTGCATCTGCAAGTTCAATCAGTCTGCCTAAATACATTACCCCGATTCTGTTGCTTATGTGACGTACAATAAGCAGATCGTGAGCTATAAACAGATAAGTCAAACCAAGCTGTTGCTGAAGCTCGCTGAACATATTAATAACCTGAGCCTGTATTGAAACGTCAAGTGCTGATACCGGCTCATCACAAACAATAAAGTCAGGGTTTACAGCAAGACTTCTTGCGATTCCGATTCTTTGGCGTTGACCGCCAGAAAATTCGTGGGCGTATCTTGAAGCATGTTCGGAGTTAAGACCTACACGGTTCATAAGCTCAAGTATTCTTTCATTTCGCTCTTTTTTGTCTTTATAAAGCTTGTGTATATCAAGAGGTTCACCGATAATATCTGAAACTGTCATACGAGGATTGAGCGATGAATAAGGATCCTGAAAAACCATTGTTGCTTTCTTACGAAATTCATTTATATCTGTTTTTGATTTAATAAGTTTGCCCTTGTACCAAATTTCACCCGAGGTTGGCTTATAAAGATGCAGAATTGTTCTGCCAACAGTTGTTTTGCCGCAACCTGACTCCCCTACTAATCCGAGAGTTTCTCCTTTTTTTATTGTGAGCGAAACATTATCGACAGCTTTAAGAGGTTTGGTCCTGAACATACCGACATTTATATCAAAGTATTTTTTAAGACCTTTTACTTCAATCAAAGTTTGATTTTTGCTCACAGGACACCACCGCCTTTCGCTTGGTTTTCCGTGGAAATTTCACCCTTTTCAATCATTTTTTTAATGCACATCCAGCAAGACGAAGAATGATGTTTGTTAACGTAAACTTTTTCAGGTTTCTTTTTTATACAAATTTTCATTGCGTCATCACATCTCGGAGCAAAGGGGCAACCGTTAGGCATATTTAATAGGTCGATTGGTGTGCCTGAAATGGGTTGAAGTTTTTTATCGACAGAAGAGGCAGACGGAATTGAACGTAGCAGTCCTTTTGTATATTCATGTTGAGGATTATAGAAAATCTCATCAACGGTACCCTGTTCACAAATGGAACCTGCATACATAACAATTACCTCGTCGCACATCTGCGCAACAACACCAAGATCGTGAGTAATCATTATGATTGCCATGCCAAGTTCTGCCTGCAGCTGTTTCATAAGATCCAGAATCTGAGCTTGAATTGTAACGTCAAGCGCTGTTGTAGGTTCATCGGCAATGAGGATATCAGGTTCACAAGCAAGTGCCATAGCAATCATAACTCGCTGACGCATACCGCCTGAAAGCTCAAAGGGATATTGCTTCATTCTCTTTTCGGGTTCATTTACATTGACGAGTCTGAGCATTTCAACGGCTCTGTTATACGCTTGCTTCATATCGCGTTTTGTATGAAGCAGTATAGCCTCCGTAAGCTGATTTCCGATAGTGTATGTCGGATTAAGGGAGGTCATCGGATCCTGAAAAATAATTGAAACCTTGTTGCCTCTGATATCTTTCATAACTTTTTCATCAGCACCCACTATTTCCAGCCCGTTTAGCTTAATTGATCCGCTGACTATTTTACCGGCCGATGTGAGAATCTGCATTATTGAATAAGCTGTAACAGATTTACCTGAACCTGATTCACCGACGATACCGAGAACTTTGCCTTTTTCAAGAGTAAACGACACACCGTTTACTGCTCTGACCTCGCCTGCATCTGTTAAGAAAGAGGTATGCAGGTCTTTTACTTCTAATAAAGCCATATAATACTCTCCTTTCTTCAGATGTTAAGTTTCGGATCAAATGCATCGCGAAGACCGTCGCCAAGCAAATTAAGAGATAATACAATAAGTGAAATTGTGACTGCGGGAATTATCAATCTATGTGGATATGAGTTAATTCCGTTAAGTGCTTCTGACGCGAGTGAACCAAGTGAGGGCATAGGCGCATTAACACCGAGACCGAGAAATGAAAGGTAACTTTCGGTGAAAATTGCGTTAGGAATCTGGAGTGCTGTTGAAATTATAACAACACTTATACAGTTAGGTATAAGATGTTTTCTGATAATCCGTACACTTTTTGCTCCCATTGATTTTGCTGCGAGTACATATTCCTGCTCGCGCAGCGAAAGAATCTGACCTCGGATAAGTCTTGACATAGAAACCCAATAAAGCACCGCAAAAACTATAAATAAGCTTATAATATTGGTACCGATTTTCGACAGAGAGGTACCGTCAATTATCGGTTTCAGAGAAACATTCAGCACCGATGAAAGCAGAATTACCATAAGCATATCAGGAAGAGAATAGATAATATCTACCAATCTCATTATAACAAGATCAATTTTTCCGCCGAAAAAACCTGCTACTGAACCGATTGTAAGACCTATTATAAGAACGATAATACTTGCAAAGAAGCCTACAGCAAGAGAAATTCTTGTACCGTATACAGTGCGGATAAAGTAATCTCTCCCTTGCTGATCTGTGCCGAAAATATGGGGAAATATCTTCTCCCCTGCTTCGATTTTTATGAGCTCTGTTGCACCGTATTCAAAGGGTGCAAGATTGGCATATGATGCATCAGCGGGCTTACCCGGTGTTATTCCCAGTTGTTTATCATATGAATAAGGCCAAAACATAGGAATTATTATAGATGAAATTGTTATTAGCAGAATAATGATAAGGGATATAAGAGCTACTTTGTTTTTTACAAGACGCTTAACACCGTCTTTAAAGAAAGTTGATGACGGTCTCATTTGCACCAAATATTCTTTGTCTTTATCTGTGGCAGGAACAAAGGAATCAACATCAATGTGAAAACTTAAAGGGATTTTTTTCAAATTAGTTCCTCCTTATTCCAAAGAAATTCTCGGATCAACAAGCTTATATGCGAAATCTGTAATAAGATTCATTAATACAATAAGCGATGCAAGAACAATTGTTGTGCCCATAATAAGTGTGTAATCACGGTTTATGATACTGTTAACAAAAGCTCTGCCGATGCCTGAAACAGCAAAAATCTGCTCAACAACGAGTGAACCGGTTACAATATAAGCGAGCATAGGTCCGAAGTATGTTACAACGGGTATAAGAGAATTTTTAAGTGCGTGTTTGAATATTACATTTTTAGGCGATACGCCTTTCGCTTTCGCTGTGCGTATATAGTCCTGACCGAGTACGTCGAGCATAGATGAACGGGTAAGACGGGTTATATAAGCCATAGGATAAAGCGACAAAGTAATTACGGGAAGCACAAGCCCTTTAGTTGTTGTGCCGTTGGCCGGAAAAATTTGCCATGTAACAGCAAAAAGTATCAGCAAAAGTGTACCCATAATAAATGACGGCATTGAAACAAAAGCCGTTGTAATTACCATTATTATTTTATCAATTACCCTATTTCTTCTGAGTGCTGCCACAGAGCCGAGGCAAACGCCCGAAATAAGAGCCATAAGTGCCGCAACTATGCCGAGCTTTGCCGAAACCTTCATACCGTCTGATATTATATGGAAAACATCACGACCTCTTTGTTTGAGAGACGGTCCGAAGTCAAAATCGGTTATAATGTCTTTTAAATATGTGAAATATTGAGTTGTCAGCGGCTTATCAAGTCCATATTTTGCTTCAAGGGCAGCCTGAGCAGCGGGTGTAGTTGCTTTTTCGCCGACAAACGGACCACCGGGAACTGCACGCATTACAAAAAAGGTTACAGTAATAACGATCCATATAGATAAAAGTGCAAGCGCCATTCTTTTAAAAATATAAAGAATTGTTTTAGAGTTCAACTGAATACCACCTTAATTATATATTCTGTAAAATTAAAACATAATTATGCACTTTTTATCTTATGGATCGTTTAAGCTAATTATAAACTTTTTTTATAAATCAACGATTTATTATTTCGTCGCAAGTTAACACATAGTGAATCAGAACTCTTAAAGCTTCGAAGAAACCGTCAATATCAATCATTTCATCGCACTGATGAGGACCGCCATGGCCTTCGGGCATTTTAAGAGGTGCAACCTCTCTGTCTTTTCTTATGATATAAGTACCTATTGAAAAAGCATTTTTTAGTCTTCGTGCATAAGTACCGCCTGACATAAGCACACTTTTAAGGTTTTCCCCTGTAATTTCAGCATAAACATTTTCGAGAGCAAGAGGAATTTCACTGTTTTTATCGATAGAAAAACCTGGTCTGTTTTCTTTTTCTGTTACATAAAATCCCATATTGTTGAGTGCGATCTCACTGTTATTTTCAATATCCTCTGCGTTATAAGAGTCACCGTATCTGCAATCAAAACTAAGTGAAATTTTGCCATTGATGGTTTTTACCATACCGTTAACGGTTGTTGTCTTGCCGAAATTTACATCTTCGTGATATACATTAAGAGTTTTGCCATATGAAGATGATAATATATTTTTAATTTTAATCAAAAGCTTTTTATCATCTTCGCTGATGTTTTCGCATCCGCTTAAAAGTTCAGCAGTTAAAAAAGCTGCGTTTACAGAGCCATCAGGTATACTCGCGTGCTTAGCGACACCTTTGGAAAGAAGTTTGATTGTTTTTCCGTCGGTTTCAAGATTAAATTCACTCTGGTTTGCAAGTTTAGATTCTAATTCACAGTAAAGCTCATCGCTGTGCTTGATTTCAGTGCTGAGCTTATCAAGGACGATATTGAATGCTTCTCCGCCGCTGACTGAAATAATATCTTTAAAGCCTTCTTCGGAATTACACCAGAAGTGATAAATGCCTTTTTCACCAGTGCTGCAAGGGAAATCAGCATCAGGTACGATTGAAACATCAGGCATTTTCTGCTCTTTAAGATAATTTATCATATCTTTCATACCGCATTCCTCGTCTGAGCCTATAAAAGACTGAAGCTTACTTTTAAGAATAATATTGTTATCTCTTAAAAATTCAGTTACGCACATAGATGCGATAATACCTGATTTATTATCCTCAGCGCCTCTGCAAATGAGTGCCCCGTCTTTTATAATGGGCTTAAAGGGCTCTGTATAAATCCAATCCTCGCCAACGGGTACTACATCACTGTGAGAAAAAAGACCGATTGTTTTTTCGCCGTTACCATAAGTTGCAAGTGCATATCCGCTGTCCGCATAAACCTTTGAGTCGATATTATCGCTATCAAAAAGACTTGCAGCATATCTGAGAGCTTCAGCACAGTTTTCACCAAAGGGAGCTCCCGGTTTGCCATCGCTTTTTATTGAAGGAATTTCGCACAGCTTAATCCATTTTTCTATAACTCTGTCTTTATTATTTTCTATCCATTGAGAAATTTTAGCATCAATCTGAGAGTTAATCATTAAATTATCCCCTTTCATTTTACCTTTCAAACGATTTTTTACAATGTAAATGTTTTATGAAACAAGGTGTTGAGCAGCCTTGAATCACAGTAACATTTTGTGATATTATATCACAATTTTTTAGCCATAGCAAGTTATTATAAAGCTCAAATGTTACTAATGCAGTGAGAATATGGCTGAGCTGGAAATCGATTACATATTCCGTGACTTTAATGAAAACCGTTTGTAATATTGACAATAAATTTCATTAGTAATATAATTGATAAGTAAAATAATTCAGGAGTGATTTGTTATGAAAATAGGTTTTATAGGTCTCGGTATTATGGGCGAATCAATGTGTGAGAACATTGTAAAAAAGCATAATGATACAGTATATGCAAACGATCATAAGCAAAGTCAGATTGATAAGCTTGCAGCTATGGGTGCTGTCGGCTGTGCTACGAACATTGAAATTGCACAAAAAGCTGATGTGATTATTACGATGATTCCCACATCCAAACACGTAAGCGATTGTTATACCGAGCTTCTCCCTTATCTTACCGAAGGAAAGATTTGCATTGATATGAGTACCATCGACCCCGATGTATCTGTCGAAGTCAGCGAAATGGTGAAAAGCAAAGGTGCACAGTTTGCTGATTGTCCTGTTGTGCGCTCAAAAGCTGATGCCATTGCAGGTACCCTCGGTGTGCTTGCAGGTTGCGACGAAGAGCTTTTCACAGTTATCGAGCCTATTCTCTCATATATGGGTCAGAAAGTAATATATATGGGAAAAAACGGCATGGGTCTTACTGCTAAAATTTGTCACAATACTCTTGTTGCACAGATTCAGAATGCAGTAAACGAAACTCTTTTGCTTGCACAGAAGTATGGTGTTTCTATAGATAACTTCGCTGATGCTGTTGCGGCGGGCGGAGCACAGAATTTCTATATGCAAGCACAGAGAGACAAGCTAAAAAATGAAGATTGGACAACTGCCTTTTCACTCGAAAATGTATGCAAGGATATAAACATCTGCGCTAAAATGAGTGAAGAAATCGGCTTTGATATGCCCGGTATGAGAGTTGCCAAATCTGCAATCGAAAAAGGCGTTGAACGCGGATGGGGTAAACAAGACTTCAGACAGACTTACAGAATAGTAAGAGGAGACTGATAGCGTGATGTTTAAAAATACTAAGACAAAAATAATCATTATTTTCCTTATTGTTTCTATTATTGTCGCTTTGTCGGTATTTGCATTTATGTTTTTCAACGGAATTTCAGGCATCAGAATTAACCCTCAATATAAAGACGGTCAGATTAAGATTGCTCTCGTTGGTGACAGTGTAACCTACGGACACAGCATAAAAAACTGGCCCGTGAACAACTACCCTGCCCTGCTTTCAAATGCTCTTGGAGATAAGTATTGCGTTAAATCTTACGGTGTCAGCGGAAGCACTGTGCAGCCTGACGGCGACCAACCGTATAATATCACCAAAGCATATCAGTGGTCTCACGATTTTCAGGCGGATGTAATTGTGCTTATGCTCGGCAGTAATGACTCTAAACCCGAAAACTGGCAAAGTGCTGAAAAATTTAAAGAGGAATATCTGAAGCTTATCGACTCATATATAAGTGTTGACAATCCGCCGACACTTATTCTTTGCACACCTCCGACAGCTTATTTCCCTGAAGGTGTTACAGAAGGTCTTTCAAACTATGATGTTCAGCCCTTGATTATCGAAGAGATTGCTGAAATTGTGAAAGATGTTGCCAAGGAAAATGATTATATGCTTATCAATATTAACGATCTAACCGAAAACAGAAGAGAGTTTTTCGGTAAAGATAACGTACACCCCAATAATGACGGCGCAAAAGAAATTGCATCGGCAGTGTATAAATTCATAATCAATTTATGATAGGTGGTTAAAAATGAAAAAAAATGAAACAAAGTTTTTACTTAAAATTGCAGGTCTGGTTTTTGCACTTTATCTGTGCATACACTATTGGCCGAGTGTTGCTATAATATTCAAAACTGCATTTGCTGCAGTGCTGCCTCTTTTAATCGGCACTGTAATTGCATACCCGCTTGATATTTTAACAAGCTTTTTCGAAAGACATCTTCTTTCAAAATCAAACAACAAAATTATAGTCAGAACACGCCGAGGCTTAGCTGTTGCATTGGCATTGTTGTCTTTGGTTTCTATTGTTACCCTTATTGTTGCACTTGTTGTTCCCCAGCTTACAAAGTGCGTAAAAATGCTCATCGACGAGATTCCCGGAGCTCTTAGCCTTATTGTTGCTCAGCTTGACAAATTTGAGTTTGTGCCCGATGACATCATTGGTTTCCTTTCAGGAATTGATTGGCAATCTAAAATAACAAGCATAATTTCAACTGTTACATCAGGCGTCGGTAATGTTATGAGTGTTGTTATATCCACCGTATCATCGGTTGTTTCTGTTGTAACCACATCTGTTCTCGCTGTGATTTTCGCGATCTATGTGCTTTTAAGCAAAAAAAAGCTTTTATCTCAGCTTAAGGTGCTCATTAAACACTATTTACCTGAAAAAGTTGCTGAAAAATTATATTATGTTTCATCAGTTGCAAATGATTCATTCCACAAGTTTATAGTTGCACAGTGTACTGAAGCTGTTATTCTCGGCGCTCTTTGCACATTAGGTATGTTTATTCTCAGACTCCCCTACGCTGCAATGATTGGTGCTGTTACCGTTGTAACTGCCTTTATTCCTGTTGTTGGTGCTCTTTTAGGCGGAGCGATCGGAGCTTTTCTGATTCTTATGGAATCACCGGTTAAAGCACTTATTTTCATCATATTTATCGTTCTTCTTCAGCAAATTGAGGGCGATCTTATTTATCCTAAGGTTGTAGGTAACTCAATGGGACTTCCCAGTATCTGGGTACTCGCTGCTGTGACTGTAGGTGCAGGTATGTTTGGTGTAATCGGTATGCTTGTCAGTGTTCCCGCTGCATCAACAATATACAGACTTATCAAAAATGATGTTGCAAAAAAAGATGCTCTTGCAAGACAAATTGAAGTTGAAAGTCAAGCTTCGCAAGAGCAACCTTAAAAAGTAAGGTGTTGTTATGAAGCTCGTGTTATTGACCGCGCTGGGGGTCGGTGGTGCAACTTGCATCGGATCTGTTATCGGTTTTATTTTCAAGAAAATATCTCATAAATTTTCTGATATTGTACTTTCGTTCGCGGCAGGAGTTATGTTAGCGGCAGCGGTTCTCGGTCTTATATTGCCATCATTAGAATATGAAAATAAGTTCGCACTTCTGATAACAATTGCCGGAATTTTTGCAGGTGCTTTGTGTCTTAACCTTATTGATAAGTTAGTACCTCATCTTCACAGAATGGTGGGTTCTGACATCGAGCCTCACAACAACGAAGGTCTCAGCAAAGTGCTTTTGTTTGTAACAGCTATTGCTATTCATAATCTTCCTGAGGGTATTGCGGCAGGTGTTGGCTTTGGCTCAGGAGACACATCTAAGGCACTTATAATTGCAGGCGGTATTGCACTGCAGAATATTCCCGAGGGTATGGTGATTATTGCTCCGATGTTATCAGCAGGTGTGAGCCCCAAAAAGACTATTATCAGCGCAATGATTACAGGTCTTGTGGAAGTTGTAGGCACTCTTATCGGTTATTTTGCGGTCAGCATTGCATCTGCTATACTCCCCTTTGCTCTTGCTTTTGCAGGCGGAACAATGCTTTATGTTATTAGTGACGAGATGATTCCCGAAACTCACTCACATGGCAATGAACGAGGTGCAACATATGCATTGCTTGTCGGTTTTTGTGTGATGCTTATAACAGACTTTTTGCTAGGATAAAAAATTAAGCTCCCGTAATGGGAGCTGATTTTTTCTATAAAAAGAATATTTAATAATAAATAAGTGAAAAAGAAAAGCCACGCGATAGTGTGGCTTTTCTTTTTGGCGGAGAGTTAGGGATTCGAACCCTAGGTGAGTTTCCCCACACAGCATTTCGAGTGCTGCACCTTCGACCACTCGGACAACTCTCCGTATAGTAAGCTGTCTTATTGCAGACAGCTTAGATATTTTATCAAAAAGATATGTCTTTGTCAATAGCAAGATAGTTATAAGCTATACTTTTTCCTGCCATAGCTTGTAAGATAATAAACCTCGCTGAAACCGCACTTTTTGCAATAATCAATCATTTCTTCAAATGCAAAGTCCAAGGATTCGCAACAATGTGAGTCACTTGTTATAGTAATATGTCCTCCCCTTTTATTTATGTGCTTCATCATAAACTCGGCAGGATATGGCTTTGGATTGCCTTTGCGATACATGGCCCCTGTATTGACTTCAAAAAGCATATTCGGTTTATTGTTAAGTATCTTATCAAGAGCTTTGATAGCCGATGCTTTATAGTCTTCGTTATCTTCGTCGAAAAGGGGTGTCTGACCGTTGAACTTAGTTATCAGGTCAAAGTGTCCGACTATATCAAAGTCCCCTGATACGGCAAAATCAGCAAGATTATTAAAATAAGTCTCGGCCATTTTATACCAATCGCCGTCAAATACTTTTTCGACACACTCTGTGAGTTCCTCAGGAGCAAGATCAACTGAATATATGTGGTCTTTGCCATGAAGCTGATGAACACTTGCAATTGTATAATCAAAATCGGATAAATCAACATCTGAAAAGTCAGCATCAAGCTCGATGCCGCAGAGAACATCAATTTTATCAGCAAAAAGTGCTTTGACTCGTTTAATATCCTTGATATATTCGGCCACATCTTCTTTTTTCATAGTCCAATCTGCATCGTAATACATTGGACTGTGACCTGAAAAGCCAAGTGAAGCAAAACCTTTCTCAATAGCTGCAAGGGTCATTTCTTCGGCAGAGTTCTTGCCGTCGCAAAAGGTTGTATGTGTATGGCAATTTGACTTAATCATTATTTTCACCTTACCTGAAACTATCCCTACTGAAAAGCAGGGATAGTTGACTTTGATTTATGACTTGTTAAGAGGCTTCTTCCACTTTTTCTTCATTTTGTTGTGATGTCTCTTTTCTTTTGATGACATCTTATAATCAAATGTGCGATCTGATACTCTGTCATAAAGAGCTGTCTGAAGATTTGTGGTTGTTTCTTCCTGAGTCTGTGTAGCTGCAAGAATGATAAGACCGTTATCATTAGGAAGTGTAATTTCTCCTGTTTCGCCAACGGGTACTTCGTACATAAAGAAGTAAAGCTGAGCAGCGGCATTGTCGCCGTTAGGACCGTGAGTATGTGTGCATTCCCAAGCGAGTTTATCAGTCTTGATGTTTGCAACTTCTGCAAGATCATAAAGATCCCACTTACCGATTCTTTCATTAATTGACTGAACTTTTACGGGATAGAGCTTACCATCAACCTTGAAGTTGTAAAGTTTGTCTCCGTAAAGGCTGGCGCCGATGAAATAGAACTTCTTGCCTGAAACATTGATCTGCTGACCTGCACAGATAAGAGCATTGTTGCCTTCGCCCCAGATATCGCCAGTTTTGAAATCAATACCGTTACATTCAATTGTGCCGGGGAAGATTTCGCCGGGAATTGAAACGTTGATTGTAGGAATTGCAGCGCTGTTTCTGTTGTGATTAAATGTAACAACATCTGTATTATATGGAAGCTCAACTGTTGACTGAGAAGCCTTGGTTGAAACCTTACAGTCAGCAAGTTTAACAGCAAATGACTTGACCTCATAAGGTTCAAGATCAAAAACGAGTGAACCGTCTTCTATTGTAGCTGCACCGATTTCATCTTCAACAGCATTAACTTCACATGCTTCAACTATGCCGTTACCGAGTTTAATTTTGACATTTCTTGCGTTTCTGTCAGCACCCTCGTTAACACGTACAATAATATAATCGCTGTTTTCCGCTTTCTTGATAGCACGGATGATTACATCTGTATGACTGATTGTACCGAATGAATATTCACTGCCAAGTACGCCTTCGTGTTTGTCTGTAACGAATGCAGCAGGAGGCTGGTTAAACATGCGAGCACCAATTTGTGTACCACTCGTATAGTCGCCGCTATGTGAGTAAATAGCATAACCGTATCTGTTAAGACCGAATTCAAGCATACCCTGAACACTGTCATCTCTGTAGTAGTTTTTGGGTGAATGAAGTACTGTGAGTCTGAGACTCTTTTCGTCTTTCATCATCCAACCGTATTTTGAATCACTGAAGATTGATACACCGTAATAATTTGACTTATCAGTAAGATCTGCCCATCTCTGTGCGGGTACTGAGTAAAGCTTCTTATTTGCTTTTTCTCTCTTAATAGCGCCAAGACCAAGGTCAAATGTTGAAGTGTTGTTTTTAACGTTGAAATAGAAACCATTGTGAAGAGCACGCTTGAATTCTCTCCACTCAACTTCGTTATAAACACTAACCCAAGGACAGCCAGCCATAAGTGAAACATAGTATGTAAATGCTGATTTTGATGCCTTCTGTGTGACTTTAATTGTAACTCTTACAGGGCCGGCTTCAACGATGCTCTGCTCACCTTTTTCAGCAAATTCCCAAGGATACTTATCAAGCTCTTTGTATGTAAGCTCCCAAGCTACATATTCCTTAGTACCCTGATATTTATTGATTTCATATCTGATGGGTTTTCTGAGAAGCTCTGTATCTGAAAGTGTTTTGTCGATAATTGAAGCGATGTCACCGTTTTTATCGATAGAAACAATATATTTGAAGTTTTCAAGCACACCTTTGCTTACACGAAGACCTGTATTTACACTACAGGGCTGCTCACTGTAAAGGACATCAACAACCTTATAGCCGAGAGCCGGTACAAAAGCACCGATAGTAATATTCATCTTGTCGCCCTCGATGCTGTTAACCTGAGCAGGTACTTCGTTGCCGTTCTTTTCAAACACTCTTACGTATTTATAGCCGTAGTAAGGAACTTCAACGTCAACAACTGCCATTCTGGGATGCTCGATTGAGTTGTTAATTACAACAGCAGTGCCTTTTGTCCAGGAAGTGTCGAGATTTTTGATGATTTCTCTTGCTGAACCCTCGTATGCGTTTGTAAGCTGGTTAGCACTAAGCACATAATCATTCCATGAGCGCTGATATACACGCTGTACTGATGTACCTGTGATATCGTCGTGGAATGTATGAGCGATGGTTCTCTTCCAACCTTTTTCAATTTCTGATTTGGGATAAGGTGCGCCTGCAACAGCCATAGCTGTTACTGAAGCTCTTTCAGCCATATCAGCAATTTCTTCGTTCTTTCTGTTCATTCTCTTGCCAAATGCTCTTGAAACGTATGAACCAACGCCGTGGCAAGTCATAACAAGCTCGCCGTTATATGCAGGAAGCTTATCTTTAACTGCATCTGAAACCTGATCAAGATCGTCAAAAAATTCAGTAGGTGTTGATGAAAGAACTTTTATATCGTTTGAATCGTTTGTAGCGATTTCGTTTGAAAGTGTTATTACAGAAGGCTCTTTGGGTGCACCGCCGACGTCACCGACACCGTGATAACCGAATGTCATGGGAAGGTCATGCTTTTTGATGTTTTTATCAAGCTTTTCTGTAAGGCTCTTATTATTTCTGATCTTTTTGAAGGTTGTGCAATAGGACTTAGCATCAAGTGAGGCGTAGATTGATTTGCCGTTTACACCATACCAGTGACCGATATCAAAGGGTACACCGTAAGCACTGCCCCATGTAAGTTTCTGTGTTGAGAAGCCTTTAAGACCTGCGTGCTCAGCAATCGAAGGTAATGCCCAACCAAAACCGAAGCAGTCGGGAAGGAAGATATCATTGCTTCTCTTACCGAACTTTCTTTCGAAATAGAGATTACCGTAAATGATATTTCTGAACATACTTTCAGGTGAGGGAATATTTACGTCACCGTTTTCATAACAGCTACCGGTTACATTCCACTTGCCTTCTTCTATGTATCTTTTAAGCTGTTCAAACTTTTCAGGATAATACTCTTCGAAAAGCTCATATCTGTATGCGCCTTCAAAGTTAAAGCGATATTCGGGATACTGCTCGAAGTATTTAAAGTTCTGCTCGAGAGTGTCCTTGAGGCAGACATTGATAACGTGTTCGAAATCCCAGTTCCAGACAGTATCAAGGTGAGCCGTTGCGATGGTATAAATTTTCTTGTCCATAATGCACCTCATAGTGTATTTGTTTATTATTAGGCTTGCGCCAATTATTTACTGTTTCTTTTAACTGCGATAGCAGCAAAGGTTGAAAGGATAAACTGATGAATTGTCATTACAATTACAAAAATTTCATATAACTCGTATGATGTATTTGTATATGGAGCGACAAATCCAAGACGGAAGTATTTGATAAACAATGAAAGATAAACCGCAATGTTTATAACGAAAATAATTCCGCAAGCAACTGTTGCAGCAAAGAAGTTTGGCTTAGAGAACATATCCTGCCACTGCTTATAATCTTTTAAAAATGAACCCATAAAACATACTGCACCTAAAACAGCAAGCAATGGGCAAAATGCAAGCACCCAAAGAGCGTCAGTTCCGGAGTATTGAATGCCGTTTGCGAGCTCGGATGTAGGCAGAAATTTAAATATAAGCAAAGCCGCCAGTGAAACTAATGAACCTGCATAAGGG
>JAZRDY010000145.1:0-9640 GCA_045660525.1 Acutalibacteraceae bacterium
GGATTTCTTTAAAATTTTACTCATTTGTTTTTTCTCCTTTCGCAATGCCGAGCAAACACTGCTTTTTATTGTTTTTGTGGTAAACAGCAATAAATAAAAAAGCATTTTTTAATCACTGTTGTTTACAGTTCCACTTGTTAGATACTAACATAAATCATAAGTTTTGTCAACATTTTTAAATAAATATGAATATAAATTGACTGCTTATTTAAGCTCACAGCAAAGTAATGTTTGCTCTTGCAAACAACTTTTTCTGCTATAAAACTTCTCTTTTAAAATTTTATGTGATATAATGCTCATATAAACGTTACAGGGGTGGAAATATGAAATTTAATTTAAAAGATTTTACATCAAAATTTTTTTGTGACGGTTCCGTATCTGATGCTGAAATCGAAACCGTTTTCAGAGAAAATGAGCTCGATTTATATATCAGTGCCAAAAATGACAGACCTAAATTTATTGAACTTTATTGGAACTTTTATTCTGATAAAAATTTATTTGTGCTCGGTGACGCCTGGGAAAGAAGCTACGGTAATCTCGAGTTCAAAAACCTCTCTGACAACAACCGCTATATGCCGTGGTACTTTATTGCAACCGATAAAAAAGAAAGCTTATGCTTCGGTGTAAAAACAGGCTGCAACTCGTTTGTAAGTTTTGAATATAATGAAAAAGGCATCACTGCTGTTATTGACTGCAGAAACGGTGGTAACGGTGTGCATCTCGACGGAAGAAAGCTCTGTCTCGCCACTTTTGTTTTAGAAGAATACGACAACGCCGATATATACAAATGCCTCAGAGACTATTGCAAAAAGCTTTGCGATAACCCCATTTTGCCCTCATACAGAGTTTATGGCGGTAACAACTGGTACTACGCCTACGGCAAGAGCAACTACAAGCAGATTATATCCGATGCCAAACTTCAGGTTGAGCTTTCCAAAGACATTGACAATAAGCCTTTTATGGTTATCGATGACTGCTGGCAGCCTAAAAAATGCTGCGGTCCCTGGGTACCCAACAGAAAATTCAAGGATATGAAAAAGCTTGCCGATGAAATTAAAGAGCTCGGAGCAAGACCCGGTATATGGGTACGACTGTTACGTAACAAAGACAGAACCCTGAAAAAGAATGTACGCATTCTCAGAAAAGGAAAGAGACAATATCTTGACCCCACACATCCTACCGTTCAGGCTTATATCAGAGCTGACGTGGAAAGGGTTAGAGATTGGGGTTATGAACTCATAAAGCACGACTTCTCAACAGCAGACCTTTTCGGTGATTACGGCGGTAACTTAACAAACGGCTGTACTAATATCGGAAACTGGCATTTCTATGATAAGACCAAGACCAACGCAGAAATAGTTCTTGATTTTTACAAACTCATAAAAGAAGCTTCAGGTGATATGCTTATTATCGGCTGTAACACCTTCACTCACCTTGCGGCAGGTCTTGTGCATCTGCAGAGAACAGGCGACGATACCAGCGGCAAGGAATGGGAAAGAACAAAGGTTATGGGTGTCAACACTCTTGCATTCAGACTTGCACAGAATGAAACATTTTATATGTGCGACGCCGACTGCGTAGGCATACTCAAGGATTACATTCCTTGGGAGAAAAATGCTCAGTGGCTTCATCTTCTTTCTTACAGCAACACTCCCCTTTTCGTATCCTGCACTGACAAAATCAATTCCCAGCAAAGAGAAGACCTGAGCACCGCTTATAAGATTTTCAACGAAAAAGACCACCAATTCACACCCGTTGATATCTATGAAACAAAGACTCCGGAGGTTTGGGAAATAGACGGCAAAACAGTTAAATATAATTGGTAAATATTATGGCTATGGAGATTTTCTCTATAGCCGTATTTTTTTATAAAAAAACAAAATAAAACCGTGGGTTTTGGCGATAAGTAGTGTATAATTAAGTGAAAGGACATTGAAAGGAGGTTGGTTTATGAAAGAACGGGAAATCATTGAGTCTATAAAAAGCCGCAATGAAAACGCACTCAAAGAACTTCAAGTTAATTACAGTCCGCTGATATGCTACATAATTTCGCCCATATTAAACGACAGCTATGAGCAGGAAGAATGTCTGTCAGAAGTTATTATGAAAATCTGGGACAAAATCCAAACCTACGACCCCCAAAAAGGAAGTTGGAATGCCTGGATAACATCAATAGCACGAAATGCAGCCCTTAACCGCATAAGAAAAGTAAAATCTGAATTAAGCTTTGACGATGTACCTAAAAGCATTCCGTCATCTGAACCTACCCCTGAGGAAATCCTGATACAAAAAGAAAGAGAACGGCTTTTAAAAGAGGCTCTAAGTAAACTCTCTCAAAACGACAGAGCTATATTTTACAGAAAATATTATTATCTTCAACCTACATCGCAGATAGCCTCGGAGCTTAGTATGACCGAAAGATCTGTTGAAGGCAAGTTGTATCGTATTAAGCAGAAGCTCAGAAAGCTATTGGGAGGTGACGAATTATGAATAACAACTCATTTGCCAGCTTTGATGAAAAAAACTTTGAAGATTTCTTCTTATCCTCAGTTTCAGCTGAACCACCCTCTGACATAGTTAATTCCGTCACACCATGGAAAAAAGCAATAAAGCGAGTGCTTATCGGTCTTGCTCTCAACGCCCTGATATTCAATGTTTTTTATCTTAACTATATTCTGCCCACTATCGGCACAATTCTCTCGATCCTCGGTCTGAGGGTACTTCGCAGTGAAAACAAGTGGTTCAAAAGAACTTATGCCCTTGTAATTATTCACGCAATATATAAGTTTTTCATTCTCGTCATCAATACCGTCCCCGATTTCAGAGCCTCTATACCCGATGAGGTATATTGGATTTTCACAGTTTCGCTTACTTTATCCTATATACTGTGTCTGTGCAAAGCTCTTTATGAAGTGCAGGTAAAATCGGGTATTGAGCCAAGAAAAGCACCTCTTATTTCACTTGTCGTTTGGTACACTGTTTTGTGTACTCTCGCGGCAATCAGCTTCACCGGATTTATACTGCCCTATGTTATGATTATCGGATTTATTGTCATAATGATAAACCTCGGAAAAATTTCTAAGGCTATGGAAAATGCCGGCTATACAATCCGCACGGAAACAGTGATTGTTTCTGACAGATTTGTAACTGCTGTTATGCTAAGCACTCTGACATTGGCTTTGGTATTCGGTTGCCTTTCAGGCTCAACTCATAAAATGCAGTGGCAACCTATCGAAGAAACAAAAAGCTTGGAAGTACAAAATATCAAAGAACACCTTATTAAACTCGGTATGCCTGAAATTATAGCTGACGATATGAGCGATGAAGATATTCTCGCCTGTAAAGACGCAAAGTTCATTTACGGAGAAACCGACACATACCCCTTTAATGAGGGCATAAAAGAAACTACCGTTTATGAAAGTGCATCAGGCTTTAAAAGTTATTATCATAAAACTGTTTATGATGTAAAAGAAATGACCGTCACTCACATTGGTGTCTGTCTTGATGATGAAATGAACGAGTGGCAGATTATACATCACTTCTTGTGGGATATTAACCCGGGATTTATGGGCTCCGAAGCTATCTCAATCGATACGGATAATAATTGGATACAGACTGGAGATATCTCAGGTCGTGTGCTTTACACCAAAGACGGCACAGATTTTGTTTCACCCTTCCACAGTCTCGATGAGGAAATTTATACATCAGACGATATATTTTCCGTCTCTCAGACTTCCTCTGAAATATTTGCCACCTTCTCTTTGCCCGATGACGGTGAAAAACAGCGCGGCTATATAACCTACGGCCTTGCTGCCTCAAAGCATTGGCATGTAATTCAGGCTTATGTCAACTATAACCATCAGCAAAACTATCTGCAGTACCCTGCCGTAACAGCCAAGACCAATCTTCAAAACGATTTTTTCAACGATAGCTATGCTTTCAAAAGAGTTCAGGCTCATATGCAGTTCTGGGACGATGAAATGGGTATAAGTCCCGACAGCAATTGACAATAATCCAAGTTTGGTGTATAATTCAACCCAAGTGAATAGAAACATTTCAGGTGTCGGATAAGTTTAACTTATCAGGTGAAAAGGGAAGCAGGGTGAAAATCCCTCACGATCTCGTCGCTGTATTGCGGTAGCTTTGTTCCCGGTGTTAAGTCACAGTCATTGGTGAAGGCCGAGAAGACGGAATAAGGTGATGATAGCTTAGTCAGAAGACCTGCCTGAGATGATGTTGTGGGGCCGCGAGTAATCGGCTGAAACAAAACGACTCCTTCTTTTAAGTCGCAAGTGCCGCAATCTTTTATGCACTTCAGATTTAAAAGAAAGGAGGATGTGTAAAATGAAAAACAAAAAGATCTTAGCTGTGGCTATCGTGGCGGTGCTCGTTGTCGCTATGGCGCTTGCCTATAGCGCGTACAGTGAGAAGACCACCGAAGGTATGAAACACGTGACAATTGAAGTTGTTATGGCTGACGAAACTTCATCTGTATATACAGTGGACACTGACGGTGAATATCTCATCGATGCTATGAATGCTGCTGACGGTCTCACTTTTGAGGGCGAAGACGGGCCTTACGGTTTTGCGGTAAACACTATCAACGGTGTTGCTGCTGACCTTAATTCCGGCAATGCTTATTGGGCATTTTATATCGGCGGTGAATACTGCAACTACGGTATATCTGAACAGCCCATTAACGACGGTGATGAATTCAGCATCGTTTACACTGCAGCTCAGTGATGAAACAGAGCAAAACAACCGCTTTTGATATCGCTCTTGTAGCGCTGATGGTAGCGGTCATTGAGGTTTTCAAGTTCGCTATGATGGGATTGCCCAACATTGAACTTACCTCATTCTGGCTTGTACTTTTTTCAAAAAACTTCGGCAAAAAAGTATATTTCGTAGTACCTGTTTTCGTTTTGCTCGAAGGCATAATCTTTGGCTTTAATCTTTGGTGGATAAGCTATCTTTATGTGTGGCCACTATTGGTTTTTGTTACAAGACTTCTCAAAAAAAACGACAGCGCAATTATATGGGCATCTGTATCTGCAGTTTTCGGGCTCTTATTCGGTGCGCTTTGTGCTATCCCCTATATGTTTACAGGCACTGATTTGCAAAGCGGTCTGACTCTTGCCTTTAACTGGTGGATTGCAGGTATACCCTGGGATATTGCTCATTGTGCAGGCAATTTTGTGCTTATGATGCTTCTTTATAAGCCGCTGAGTGAAGTTATGACCCGATTGCAGAAAAACGGTAAATTTTAATCTGACAGCTCCCTTATGGGAGCTGTTTTTTTAGTTGGCGGTGGCAGTAAACGAGGGGGCTCAGGCGCCGAAATTTCGGCGGCAGGCACCGCAGGTGCCTGCTCAAAATCCGCAAAGCGGATTTTGCCTGAGCCCCCCACCTCCGCCTTCACCTCAACCTAACTGAAAACATATACTGTAAAAGGGAGGTGAAAAATATGTCAACCAACGATTGTTCATGCAGAAATACCTGCACTACAGTGGCTCTTATTGTCAGCATTGTCATCGGCATTGTCACAGCTTTTCTCACAATTACAGCAGCTATCACTGTTACACCTGCATTTTTGTGGGTAGTTTTCGGCATTGCTGTGGTATATCTTGCCGTTGTACTTCTGGCAACAGTATCAATAAACTGCTGTGACAGTTGTGCACCTTGCTGCATAAAAACCACGCTTTCGGTACTTCTGGGAGCCATTCTCGCAACAATACTCTTCGCGGTTGTGCTTCTTGCTGTAGCGTTTGCTGCAACAAGTGTTGTCGGTGCTGTTATCACAGGACTTCTTTTGCTGTCATTTTTCCTGACTCTGACAGAAACTGCCTGCCTCGCAAGATGCATAATCACCGGCAAAGAATAAAAAAAGAAAAACCGGCAGTAAATCTGTCGGTTTAATTATGCAATAAAGTAAAATGCACACCCTGAAAGAGTGTGCAACAATTTAGTTCTTATTCTGTGAAACCTGATTCAACAAGTCTTACAAGTTCTTCAACAGCCTGCTCTTCATCGGGACCGCCGGCGATGATGCGAATGTCTGTGCCGCCCATAATGCCGAGTGAAAGAACACCGAGTAAGCTCTTAGCATTTACTCTTCTTTCTTCCTTTTCAACCCAGATTGATGACTTGAATTCATTAGCTTTCTGAATGAAGAATGTAGCAGGACGAGCATGAAGGCCAACCTGATTCTGAACTTTTACATCTTTAACGAACATATCAATATCTCCCACAAAATATATTTTGTTTAATTACAATTAATTGCTAATATTATAACCGTAAAAAGAGTCTTCGTCAATGGTTAAATCGCAGTTTAAAACTTTTTGTTTGCAAGTCTAAACATTGCCAAATTAACAAGTATGTTTTTGTGCAGTTTAACTATAATGTTTTTATCTTTCAAGTCACTATGCACAAGATATGGTTGTTTTATTTGTCAAAAACACCTTAATTATCATCTTTTTCTGCGTTTTTAAGCTGTGATTTGAAGTTTCTGAGAAACTCAATATCTTTTTTATCAAGGTTTGCCTTCGAAAGCATATCAGGTCTTCTGAGATATGTTCTCATAAGACTTTGCTCTCTCTTCCATTTGCATATATTGGCATGGTGCCCCGATAACAGTATATCCGGAACAGTTTGTCCGTGCCACTCATAAGGTCTAGTGTATTGAGGATGCTCTAAAAGTGAACTGTAATGACTCTCATCACTGAAAGCTTCTTCGTTAGGCAACACGCCCGGAAGCATACGTGAAATACTGTCAGCGAGTACTAATGCAGGCAACTCACCGCCCGTAAGCACATAGTCACCGATAGAAATTTCTTCGTCAACTATTTCTTCGATAACTCTTTCGTCGATACCCTCATAATGACCGCAAAGGATTGCAACATTTTCCATCCCGGCAAGCTCACGCACCTTTGACTGTGTGAGTGTCTGACCCTGAGGTGACATATATATAAGGTGAGGTCTTTTACCGATTTCTTCGCAAAGACTCATATAGCAGTCATAAATAGGCTGAGTCTGCATAATCATACCCATACCGCCACCGTAGGGCGTATCATCAACCCTCTTATGTTTATCAAGAGTGTAATCTCTTATCTGACGGCAATTGATTTCAACAAGACCGCTTTGTCTGCTTCTGCCTATAATACTTTCAGATAATACTCCCTCACACATTTCGGGAAAGAGAGTAAATATATCAATTCTCATCTTCAAAAATTCCTTTCAGAGGGCGGATTTTTACAATTCCCTCTACAACATCAGTGCTCACAACAACACTCGGTATTGCAGGTATAAGATATTCCTTATCCCCTTGCTTTATGTGCCAGACATCATTTGCGCCTGTCTGTGATACGTCACTGATAACACCGTAAACCTTGTTTTCGTCATCAGCATCAATAACCTTGCAGTCAATAAGCTCCTGAATAAACCAGGTGCCCTCAGGGAGCTTAGCTTCGCTTCTTTTCATATAAAGCACTTTTTCTCTGTATCTTGAAGCTTCTTCAACTGTTTCAATACCCTCGGCTTTCATAATAACCATATTACCGTTTGGTCGGCAAGATACCTTCACAGGCTTTTCGCCGTTTTTGTCAAGATAGAGTGTCTTGAATTTTTTCATAAATTCAGGGCTGTCACACCATGGCTGAACACGCATTTCACCCTTGATGCCGTGGGTTGAAGTAATTTTACCGATTTCGAGATATTCTTTAATCATATTTCCACCTATATAAATCGAATGGCTGCCACAAGACAGCCATTGATAATTTAATTATTATTCAACAGGAACTAACCAATCTTCGTTAACTTCCTCGCCGAGAGCTTCACAGAGATACTTGTAAAGTTCGTTCCACATCTTCCAGAAATATTTTTCAAAAACTGCAAAAAATTCTTTCATTATAAATTCCTCCTTGTTAGTTTGATTTTATTATATACCATTACTCGTGGAATTTCAATAATTTTCCTTAAAAATTATATCGCAGGTTTCAGCGCTCACACAATCAATCAGTCCTTTTGGAGAAATAAACAGTTGTACGCCTAAAGCTCCGCCACTGATTATTATTTCATCGAAGCTCAATATGCTCTCGTGTATAACTGTTCTGAACTGCTTTTTCATACCAATAGGAGTACAGCCACCTCTGATATACCCCGTAACATTTTTTATATCTTTAACGTGAAGAAGCTCCACACTCTTTTCACCAACAGATTTTGCCGCTTTTTTCAAGTCAAGCTCTTTATCTATAGGAAGCACAAAAACATAGTTTTCCTTGCTTTTACCCACAGCAACAAGAGTCTTGAAGGTCATATCATAACTCTGAGAAAGCATATCGGCAATATGTATACCGTCTATAAACTCATCACACTGATAATAATTGACCTTATATGCAATTTTCTTTTTATCGAGTATTCGCATTGCATTGGTCTTGATACCTTTATCTTTAGCCATATTAACCTCACATTTGACTTAATCTTAAACTTTATATATAATAACACACAGACAATGATTTTTCAACAAAGAGGTAATATAAATGATAGAAATAATATGCCCCGTATGCGGTGAAGCCCTCAGCGAAAGCGACAGAAGTTTTGTCTGCGATAAGGGTCACTGTTTCGATAAAGCCAAAGAAGGATATGTCAACCTTCTCACAGCATCTCACAAGCCTGGCAATGCCATCGGCGACAACAAGGATATGGCTCGTAACCGCCGCGAATTTCTGACCAAGGGTTATTTTGATGCTTTGGTACGCGGTATAAGCGAGTTTATTAAAGAAAAAGCTATCCCGCGTCCCACTATTGCGGATATATGCTGCGGTGAAGGTTATTACGGTCACAGAATCAAAAGTGAATTTGATTGCTATATGTTCGGTTTTGACCTTTCAAAAGAAATGGTTCGCCTTGCCGCCAAGCGAAAAGACGGCATAACCTATTTTGTCGGCAATCTTTCCCACATCCCCGTTAAAGACAAAAGTGTGGATATCGCACTTCACTTGTTTGCACCTTTTCACGAGAAAGAATTCGGCCGTATAATAAAAGATGACGGCTATATACTCAGTGTTGTTGCGGGTGAAAATCACCTTTTTGAGCTTAAGCAAATGCTTTACGACACCCCCTATAAAAATGATGAAGAACCTCCGAAAACCGAAAATCTGACCCTTTTGGAAAAACGCAAGTTTACAACAAAAGTACATCTTGAAACCAATGATGATATTATGGCTCTTTTCAAAATGACGCCCTATTATTACCACACAAAAGATAGCGATAAGGCTAAAATAAAAAACCTAAAAGAAATGGATATCACCACCGAGTTTGTAATGTTTGTATACGGCAGATAAATATGTAAAAGAACGCAGAAATAAAAATCTGCGTTCTTTTGTTTTAATGAAATCTTATTTCATCTTTTTTGAATAGCTCTTGCAGAAATGGGGAATAGCAATAGCATCTGCACTTGTTTTTTCGTGTGATACTTCAATTTTGTCAAGGCTGCACTTATCGCAGTCAACATGATACTGACATTCGCTTACTGAGCATTTAACGCCTTCGTTATGCATGAATTTCACCTCACTTTTTTATGACGAGTAAACTCATCATTTAATCATAGTTTGACTCAGAAAGTGAGGTGTTATACTTTTATTTT
>JAZRDY010000146.1:0-13814 GCA_045660525.1 Acutalibacteraceae bacterium
GGGAACATATCCACCGGCTGGATTTTCTGCACCTTATAGCCGTTTTTACAAAGGAAGCCTAAATCTCTCGCCTGAGTTTCAACATTGCAGGAAACATATACCACCTTTTCAGGTTTGAGGGTAGCTATACTTTTAAGGAAAGGTATGTCACTGCCCGCTCTTGGCGGATCCATAAATACAACATCGACCTTTTCGTTAACTTCAGCCATACCTACCATAAACTTACCTGCATCGTCGCAGAAGAATCGGATATTCTTTGCATCGTTGAGTTTAGCATTCATTATAGCATCGCGCACAGCATCTTCGTTAAGCTCAACGCCGATAACTTGCTTTGCCTGATCGAGAGCCACAAGACCGATAGTACCGATGCCGCAGTAAGCATCGAGTACAGTTTCCTTTCCCGTAAGACCTGCAAACTCAATAGCTGTGCCATAGAGCTTTTCTGTCTGTACGGGGTTAATCTGATAGAATGATTTAGCCGATATTCTGAAGCGCTTACCGCAGAGGATATCTTCAATGTAACCGCTGCCGTATAACACTTCCTCACGCTTGCCGAGTACAAGACTTGTTTTTGATGGGTTAATATTCCAGATAACCGTCGTGATTTCTTCGTGTTGCTTGAGAAGAGCCTTGAGGAAATCTTTCTTTGCAGGGAATACCGCTGTACCTGTTACAAGTACCACCATAACCTCGCCTGTGCTGAAGCCGCGCTTGACAAGTACATGACGAAGGAAACCTTTGCCTGTGTCTTCGTTATAAGCGGTGAGTCTGAATTTCGGAAGCATCTTTCTTATATCAACAATAATTTTATCAGCAATTTTATCTTCAAGCATACACTCATCAACAAGCACAATATTGTGGCTTGAGGACTGATATACACCCGAGACTATCATACCGCCTCTTGTTGTGCCGAAAGCCGCCTGCACCTTATTGCGGTAGTGCTTAGGCTCATCCATACCGATAATTTCTTCAACATGGCCAAATCTGCCGAGATATTTGATAGTTTTAGCCTGCTTGAAAGAAAGCTGTTCTTCATAGGTCATATTCTGAACCTGACAGCCGCCACACTTTTTATACAGCGGGCAAGCATTACCCTTACCTACCTTTTTAGGGGTACTCTGCCGTGACTTTCGGGGTGTTGATTTTTTATTCTGAGGTTTGCCGTTCATAATTACCTCCCATATATGGTTAAAAAGGCGGAATTATATCCGCCTTTGCTGTTTTGTATTATAATTTTACTCCGGAATATCTCTTTACCATTCTTCTTATAGCAAATCTGAGTGATACAAGAGTTGCCACTGCTAAAATAGCCGCGATAGGCTCACCGTATGTTTTTTTCATAATCTATACTCTCCTTACACTAAAATACTAAACCCAAACTTATACTCTTTACCGCTGAAGTTTTTATACTCATCAAGAGTATGTGAGCCCCAACTGTCATAACCGCCGACACCCATCTGTCTGAGGACTGCTCTGAAATAGAGCTTGTCGCTTTCGGGAAGCTCGTGAGTGTGCGGTGCATCCTCAAGCTGGAATGAGGTCCAGGGGCAGACATTGATTTCCATCTCGGTGTCGGACTCAAATGTAATTTCAGCAGAACCGACAAGCTTAGCATATCTTACACCGGTTCTCTCACCGTGTTCCTGAGGTTTGAGATAAGGCACAAACAAATCGTCAATGCTTGTCTTATAAAGAGCAATATCTGCACTGTAGTTTCTGTCGATATAGTTTTCGTGAGGACCTCTGCCGAGGTATTCGAGTTTGTCATATTCTTTCTTAAGAGGGATAATCATTGAAATTTCGGGAATTTCGGGAAGTGACGCATCGGGATTGAAGCTGTAAGCAATATGCACTGCCTTACCTGTAATTGTATAAATAAGCTTGCCTTTTGATTCAGGCACTGTGGGCACACTGAAATCCACCTCAACAATTACACTGTCGCCTTTTTCTGTTACCTTCTGTATACCCATCCAGCCAAAGTCCATAGCATATTTCCAAACTGCACAGCGGACAGCTTGTTTTGAGCCTCTGTCATTGTCTGTGAGTGCGCGCCAGAAGTTAGGTCTGATTTCACCCGCAAGAACTTCGACACCTTTTTTCTTAAGAGAGTAAACTGCGCCGTTTCTTCTTGAGAAGTTGATTTCAATATCTCCGCCCCATACTTTTACAGTACCATAATTGGTTTTGACATTCATCTGAGCTTTTGAGATTTCGGCTTTCTTATTTTTATATTCGTTAATAACAAACTGAGCCTTGGCAACTCTGTGACCAACCTTTGCCCAGGATGTGTTTTCTTTAAGCTCGAAGAACACGTTAAGATACCACTCGTAATTGTAGCTGATATCAATACCGAGATCAATAACTGTGCTGTCACCGGGAAGCAGGTCAACTATCATATCACCGCTTGCCATAACCTTATTTTCACTTATTGCCTGCCAATGAAGATTATATTCATTAAGGTTAGTGAAAAGGAAATCATTTTGTATTTCGATGATGCCCTTCTTTGCATCCTTAGCCTTGAAACGTACATTCTGATAAAGGCGTTTCATCTCTTTGATTTTAGGTGTGAGCTTTCTGTCAGCAAACACAAGACCGTTACCGCAGAATGAACCGTCGTGAGTAAACTCGCCGCTGTCACCGCCGTAACCGATAAAGCTTGTGCCGTCTTCTTTTGTGATTTTGACACCCTGATCAACAAAGTCCCAAACGAACACACCGAAGAAGCCTCTGTATTTATCCATAAGCTTGAGGTATTCATCGTTGGCACCGCAGGAGTTACCCATTGCGTGTGAGTATTCACAAAGCATCCAAGGCTTTTCGGGGTGAGCAATCATATCCTTTTCAAGATTCCACGGCTTCGGATACATCTGAGAATAAATATCCGTTACATTTTTATTGAAGTCAAACTTTTCTTTTTCGCCCCAGATTGACTCATAGTGTACGGGTCTTGTGCCATCAACATCGTGGAGATAGTCGTGCATAATAAGGAAATTCTTACCTGCGCTGCACTCGTTACCAAGTGACCAGATAATAATACTGGGGTGGTTTTTGTCTCTTTCATAAAGAGACTCTATTCTGTCCATACAAGAGGGAAGCCACTCTTCTCTGCCGTCAGGAAGAAGCGGTGTGATTTCACCCATAAATCTTGTGCCGTGGCTTTCGAGATTGTTTTCGTCGATTACATAAAGACCGTATTCATCGCAAAGGTCATACCATATTGGTGAGTTGGGATAATGTGAAGTACGCACAGCATTGATGTTGTGCTTTTTCATAATAAGGATATCTTCTATCATCAGCTCTTTTGAAACAGCACGACCTGTTTCATATGAAAACTCGTGTCTGTTGGTGCCTTTGAGAAGAAGTCTTTCACCGTTATAGTAAATCACACTGTCTTTGATTTCAATATGTCTGAAGCCTGTTTTACAGCTTACATATTCGATATATGTACCCGCTTCATTTCTTATAGAGATAACAACATTATAGAGATTGGGTTTTTCTGCGCTCCAGAGCTCAACGAAAGGCAGCTCGGCAGTGAGTACCGCCTCTGCGCCCTCATTAACAGTAACAGCATCTGTTGCAACTACATTGCCTACCATATCATACACTGTCATTTCAGCTTCGGTATTATCGGCATCTTCACCTAAAACCACCTCAGCTTTGATAGTACCGCCTTTATAAAGAGGCACATCAGGTTTTGAAACAACCTTGAAGTCAGCTATATACTGTTTGTTTGTGGTGTAAATATACACGGGTCTGAAAATACCTGCAAGACGGAAAAAGTCCTGGTCCTCCATCCAGCTGCCTGTACACCAACGATATACCTCAACCGCAAGGGTATTTTCGCCATCAACAAGATAGTCAGTGATGTCAAATCTGCTCTCTCTGAAGGTACCCTCACTATATGCCATTCTCTCACCGTTGATATAGAGATAGTATGCAGACTCCACACCCTCAAAGCAGACAACAACTCTGTCTTTCTTAAAGCCCTCAGGCAGAGTGAATTTCTTTATGTAACATCCTACGGGGTTATATTCTGTGGGAGCTTCGGGAGCATTTGGCTCCTGTATTCTTTCCCAGGGATACTGAGTATTGGAATATATATGCTTATCGTAACCGAGACTCTGCCAGGATGACGGCACGGGAATAGTATCCCACTCGCTGCTGTCAAACTCAGGATTGGTAAAAGCCAAATCTCTGTCGCGGTAAGAATCATAAATATTAAACTTCCACTCACCGCAAAGATCAAAATATCTTTCTGACTTTTCTTTAACAGCCTTTCTGGCGTTTTCCTCGCTGTCATAAGGCACAAATGAGGTTGTGCTAGGAAGTCTGTTTATGCCTGTAATCTCAGGCTGATTCTGCCATTCATTGAATCCGTCTATGATAATTTTGTTTTCCATTTTTATTTCCTCCGGAAAAATGGTTATTATTTTATGTTTACCTTATGCTCCATTATATAGCCTGTCAATACGAGCAGACCGCCTGCAACCAAAGCTGAAAACAGCGTTCCGCCGATACCGTAAGAAAGAAGAGTACCCTCAACACTGAACATATCAGCAAAGGCAAAGAACACTCTGTCAGTAGCTACATTGAATGTAAGAGGAATTTTTTCTGTAAGGAAGTTACTTACAGTGTTTACGCCTGCAAAAATGCCGAGGAATACAAGAGCACCAAAAAGCTTGGGATGTGCCTGGAACTTGCCTGTATTGGCAACAGTTACAACAAAGAATACATAACCGACATAAGTTATAACTGTAAGAAGTGCGAGAATCGCAAACATTATAAGTGTTTCCGCTATAACAAGACCTGAGGGTAATACATCAGAAAGACCGCTGATGAGAAGTGAATCCATCACCATATCAAATACACTTTCCGATTTATCTTTAGCATAAAGGAAAATAACAATAAGTGTTATACCCATTACAATAAAGCCAACGATTATCCATAAAACTGAGGTTATAAACTTTGACAAAAGCACTGTGCTGCACTTAACGGGAAGAGTAAAAGTCAGATATCCCTGTCTGCCATAAAGTGTATCATAAAAGTTTTTGATAACTGAAACAAGTGTAACAATAACAGATGCTATGCCTGCAACATAAAGCATAAAGCAGCTCATAACACCGAGCCATGTTGAATTAAAAAGCAGAGCAACCACAGATATAGCTGCAAATGCAATTGTTGCAAGATAAATAGCTGCTGTGTATCTTGCTGAATGTTTGATTTCATATTTCAGAAGCTTACCAAGCATAACTGAACACCTCCTTGAATACTTCTTCTACTGTCTTGTCTTTCTCTTTGATTTCGTTAATATGAGAATTGACAACAACCTTACCGCCACTTATCATAAGCACTCGGTTGAAGATTTTTTCAACATCGTTTATAAGATGTGTGGAAAGAAGCACTGCGGCATTCTTTGCATAGTTAGTCATAATAAGATCAAGTATTGCACTTCTTGCTGCAGGGTCAAGACCGCCAAGAGGCTCGTCGAGAATATAAAGCTTTGCTCTGCGGCACATCACGAGTATAAGGCTGAGTTTTTCCTGCTGTCCCTTTGACATTGTTTTGAATTTCTGATGAGGATCAAGGCCGAAATCAGTTACCATTCTTACTGCCTTATCTTTATCGAAATCTTCGTAAAAGTCAGCAAAATACTCTATAGCATCGCCCGGCTTCATCCAATCGGGAAGATAAGAAGTATCGGGAAGATATGCTACAACACCTTTTGTGTAAGCACCGATTTCTTCGTTAGCGATTTTTACGGTACCGGTATGGTCTTTGATAAGACCTGTGAGAATTTTAATAAGGGTTGTCTTACCGCAACCGTTAGGGCCTAAGAGACCGACGATTGAGCCCTCTTCAATTTCAAAGCTTACATTGTCAAGAACAACCTTTTTACCGTAGGATTTATTAAGTCCTACAACATTTATAATATTAGCCATTTTTATCCGCCTTTCGAAGGTTTATCTTCTGCTTACAAACAATACGGAAAGCGCGCTCCATATTGCCTGAAGAAGTATCATTACATAAGGATTAAGGAATGCAGGCACTCCCACAATTACAGCTGCAAGAAGCATTGCAAAAGCGAGACACTGACCCGCCACATGCATAAGAAGCACGAATTTATCGTTTTCATAAAGCACCTTTGCACCCATAACAAGAGCGAAGATACTCTTTTTATATTTTGAGCAGACAAGACAGTTTGTCTGTCTCATAGACTTGTTGAGTCTGTATTCATCCATAAGTGCTGATGCATCATCACCGAGAATTTTTACACTTGAAATATCTGCACCGAGCTTGAGAGCCACCAGCTTTTCTGTGACGCAGGGATCATTTGTTGTGAGCATAAGCACAAGACTCGTTCTTGCAAAAGATGCAGCCGCCTTGCGGATAGTAGGAATAATATCATATGACACAAGGAAGGTTGCTGTAAGCTCACCGTCAACAACAACATACATACAGCACTTATTACCCGCGTATGATCTTTCTTCCTGCTTTGTGGGAGCTTCGATTTCATTTTTGAGAAGCATATTTCTGTTACCCACAATCACACGTCTGCCTGCAACGAGACCTTTGTAACCGAGCTTTGCTTCATATTCCAGCTCTTCTGCCATAGGCAAATCACCGTCGATTGTTTCTTCATAACCGTCAAAGCAATCGGCAATGAGACTGCCCGTATCTTTGAGAAGCGCCGCTGTAAGTGTTGCTGAGTTTGTGGCTGACATACGGCTCATTCTGACCGCTTTGAACTTCGATACCTTAGCTGTGAAAATATCAGAAGCATCCATAGCCACACTTGATGAATTTTCCATAATCTTAATGCCGTCAAACGCAGTTACCGCCGCATTCATAGCCGCGAGATTTTTGTTTTCGCGATAAAGAATAACTGTACGTGCAAATTCGCATAAAGCCGGCCCGCAAAGGCAGATGCATGCAACTATTGCTGTAACAAAGAGACTTACATCTCTGCTTCTTATCATTATAACTGTACCTGCTGCAAGTCCCGCTATAAGCACACCGATGTGAAGAAATGTATAAAACTTATACTCACCGGGTCTTACACCGAGATTACCGTTGAGACCTCTGATGGTGTCTGCCTGAGCACAGTAAAGAGCTTTACCTTTTCCTGAAACGCCTTTCATAAGCACTTCGCTGTCAGCTTTATTTTCAACGGCGTGCACACTTTCGAGCACTCCGCTTTTAACCACAACAGAGATATTGAGAAGTGCAATCTTCGCTTTAACACTTTCACTGAGAATTGCAACCACCATAGTAAACAGAGCATATATATTATAAAGATTGATATTATCATCGGCACTCTGACCTTTTATAATAAGAACTATCTGGTGGATAAGTACCACTGCAAAAAGCACCAGCAAACCGGTATTACTGTCGAAAGTGATATTTTTAACTGATTTCACTGCGGCAACAAGTCTGTCATAGCCTATACCTGCAGTAACCATAAGAAGTGCAATATTAAGCACACCGTAAACCTTGGCTCCGTCTTTGAATAAAACATTCAACGGGCTCTCTTCAGCAGTGTACAGCATAGGCAGGAAGGATAAGATAATCATTATAAAGCCCAGCACGCCGAGAGCTATAAGCTGAATTTTTTGTCTTGCAAGTTTATTGTGTAATATTCCTGATAATTCTTTCGCTTTCATCAGCACTTCCTCCTTTTTCTTTTTGTTGGCCTTGTCTAATATGTCATCGGCACTTTTTCCTTTGGCGTGGAATACGCCTTTTTTCTTTCGGCTTTGTGCCTTTTCAACAGCCTCAAATATATCCTCGCCATCTTCGAGCTTAACTCTGTCTGCCACATTTCCCTTACCATCACCGGTGGGTACTGTTTCAAGCAACGTGCGGTCCTCTGTCTTTTTTGTCAGCACCCGGAAATTTTGCATAAACTTTTTGTTTTGCTTATCCTTAGCTTCTTTCTGAGCATTCTGAAGATATGTTTCATCGCTGAAAGGCACATAGCCGTCTTCTTGTTTTATATTAAGTTTTATTTCTTCACTGTAATCTTCATCGGGGAAATCTCCCGCTTCCATCTGACTTACGGGAGTAATGCCGAGAGATTTGAGCAAGTCATCAAAGTTGCCCACATACTCCGCACCGCCGAGAGCATTTTCACTACCCTTACCGAATACAGACTCAGATTCTTTATCAGTTTCTTGTGCCACTTCTTCTGTGGTTTCATCAGCAATTTCCTGAGGTGTTTCCTCAAGGGCACTATTTTCCTGCTCAACTATATCAGGCTGAAGATTATCTGTCTTGTTATTTTCAGGCATAATTTTTATTCCTTTCACTTAGCCTTTATGCCCAGACGCTGTCTTGCAACCTCATACATCATAATGCTTGAAGCTACGGAAGCGTTGAGAGAGGTTATCTTGCCTCTCATAGGAAGTGAAAGCACAAAGTCGCTTTTTTCTTTGATAAGTCTGCCGACGCCTGAGCCCTCTGAGCCCACAACAAGTGCAACGGCACCGCTGAAATCCACCTGACACCAGGGACTGCCGTCCATATCTGCGCAGTAAACCCATACTCCGCGCTTTTTAAGGTCTTCGATAGTTGAAGCAAGGTTGCCGACTCTTGCAACGGGCACATATTCAACAGCTCCTGCAGAAGCCTTACCTACTGCCCATGTCAGAGATGCATTTCTTCTCTTGGGTATAATTACACCGTGAGCACCTGTGCACTCTGCAGTACGGATAATAGCACCAAGGTTGTGTGGGTCTTCGAGCTCATCGCAGATAATGATAAAGGGGTCCTCGCCTCTTTCTTCTGCCAGCTTAAAAATATCTTCAACTTCTGCATATTCATGTACTGCGGCATAGGCTACGATACCCTGATGGTTCCCCTGACCGCACATAAAGTCCAGCTTCTTTTTGTCAACTTCTTTTACTACAATACCTCTGTCTTTACATTCGGCAATAAGTCTGCCGATTGAGCCGTGCTTTTCACCTCTTACAACAAGAAGAGTATCGATAGCTCTTTCGCTTTTGAGAGCTTCTGCAACAGCATTTCTGCCTATTATTAAATCGGTATTTTCACGGTTGTCTTTGTTTTCCATGATGATCCCTCCGAATTTTACTTATAATCGATTTATTATATCACTTTTATATATTTTCTTATTTACAAATCAGAATTATAAACCTCTCTCAAGCCCTTACAGAAAAATTTTCTTACACAATCTGTAAATTTACTTTAAAAGACTTGAAACTTCAGGCTTTTATTGGCATAATAAAAGGCAGATATATAACATCAGAGGTATAGAAATGATATTCGGCAAAAAGAAAGAATTCTCATCAAATTTTGATTATCTTATTGTAGGTCTCGGCAATCCCGGCAAGCAGTATGAAAGCACAAGACACAACGCTGGCTTTATCTGTATAGATGCACTTGCAGATAAATACGGCATTAAAATCAACAAGCTCAAGTTCAAATCCCTCATAGGCGAAGGCAGAATCGAAGGCAAGAGATGCCTTCTCCTTAAGCCTCAGACCTTCATGAATTTAAGCGGCGAAGCAGTACGCGACGCAGTGGAGTTTTATAAAATCCCCACCGAAAATATAATCGTAATCTGCGACGATATAAGCCTTGAGCCCGGCAAAATGAGAATCAGACGAAAAGGCTCTCACGGCGGTCAGAACGGTATGAGAAATATCATCTACCACCTGAAAGACGACAACTTTCCCCGCATAAAAATCGGCATAGGCGCTAAACCAAACCCTGAATATGATCTTGCCGATTGGGTACTCTCCCGTTTCAGTCAGAGTGAAGCAAAACTCATAAAAGAAGTTGCAGACAACACAGTTTCAGCTATTGAATATATGGTCAAAGGCGATATTGACAAAGCAATGAGCAACTTCAACAGCTAAGGCGGTGGTACTATCAGAGATAAATATTTAAAAAGCGGATGCATCTTTGCTCTGACGGCAAACCTGATATTGTTTTTCGCAAAGCTTTATATCGGTCTTGGTGCCAACAGCATTGCAATTTACTCCGACGGAGTAAACAATCTGTTTGACTCTCTGTCAGGACTCATAAGTCTTTTGTGTCTTAGCTTTCTTGCAAGCAACACAGATGCTTCATCCAAGAGTTACATATCCAAAGCTGAGGACTTATTAACTTTCATTATGTCGGTCATTATCGGCTTTACGGGGTTCTATTTCGCTTATTCTTCTCTCGAGCGATTTCTGTACCCCACAAGCGTGTCGTACAGAACTTCGTATCTGTATATTCTCATTGCAACAGCTTTAGCAAAACTTGCTATGTATGTTGTTTTCCGTTATCTTCAAAACAAGAGCAAATCAGATATTCTCAAAGTTATGTCCACTGACTGCATATTGGATTTCTGCATAACTTCTGTTACAGTTATGACACTGCTTATTTCCACTTACGGCACATATGCAGCCGATGCGGTTTGCGGTATGATTATAAGTATAGTCATTACTGTTTCGGCAATCAAAATGATTATAGCCTCAATCTGCAAACTTATCGGCTATGTAAAAAAAGAAACACGCGATGCTTTCCTCAGTGCACTTTTTGAAATCATTAACGAAAACGCCGTAGAAAATATCAGCTATTCTCTCACCCACAGCAAAACCGAAGCCTTTGTTTATTCGGCAGTGTACCCGGACGAAGAAAAGCTCGCAGAACTTAGTAAAAAAACAGGTATCACTGTTTATATAATTCCCGGAAAGGAGAACACGGAAAAATCCGTGTGATAATGAAGAATGAAAACCAAAGAACAAAACACAACCGTTCAGACCAAGAAAAAAGGCAAGAAAGCCCTTAAAATTATAGGCGCAATTCTTGCAATAATCGTTATCCTCGTTGGTGTTGCAGCTGTGGCAAACGTTATTGGCAATAAGGGTAACATCGAAAAGATTTCAGCCTTTGAGCCTGCGGCTAAAGAAAATCAGCTTGTGCCCGAGAAAGACGAAAACGGCAACTGGACATTCACTACCGACGAAGATTTCAAAGTGCTTCAGCTCACAGACGTACATATCGGTGGCGGTTTTATGTCACTTAAAAAGGACGCTATGGCACTCAACGCTGTTGCTGCTATGATTAAAGCCGAACAGCCGGACCTTGTTATTGCAACAGGTGACGTTTCTTATCCCGTACCTTTCCAGGCAGGTACATTCAACAACCTTTCATCAGCTAAGATTTTTGCGGCACTTATGGAACAACTCGGTGTTTATTGGACCCTCGGGTTTGGCAACCACGATACCGAAGCATACAGCTATTATGACAGAGAGTATCTCTCAGAATTCTACTCAAGTGAAGACTTCAAATACTGCCTTTATACAGCAGGTCCTGATGATGTTGACGGTTACGGAAATCAGATTATCAATGTAAAAAATACTGACGGCATTATCACTCAGTCACTTTATGTCTTTGACTCACATTCATACACCGACGGTGACTTCCTCGGCATTTTCTGGAAGTATGACAACATCCACGAAAATCAGGTGCAGTGGTACAAAGACAATGTAATTGCTTATAACGCGCAGAACAATGCACTTCTCAAAGAAATGGGCAAAGAAGAAAACTCCGACATCAAGTCAGCGGCATTCTTCCATATTCCTCTCACAGAACAGAGAGACGCCTGGTATGAGTATCGTGATGCAGGTTATCAGGACACAGAAGATGTTAAACTCATTTACGGTGTTGCAGGTGAAGGCGGTAATGTTGTATTCTGCGGTATGCATGAGGACAACCTCTTTGAGACAATGGTTGAACTCGGCTCAACAAAGGCTATCTTCTGCGGTCACGACCACGACAACAACTTCTCAATTGACTACAAGGGCATTCGTTTCACTTATGGTATGAGCATTGACTATCTGGCATATCCCGGCATTTATAAGAGAGGCTCACAGAGAGGCTGCACCGTTATCAACTTCGCTCCTCATGCCACATTTGACTGCTCACAGAGAAACTATTATCAGGACAAGTATCAGAGTCATTACGACAAAGAGACTGTTGAGATGCAGGAAATGACCAACGCACCGATTGAAGCAGAGGAATAACAGCGCGTTTTGTGTCACTTTTGGGCGCCAGCAAAAGTGACGCCCCGCGGTGAGCGATATAAAAAAATTAAAGTAGCAGATTGTCGGTCTGCTACTTTTTTGTATGCGTAAAGTTATACCTCTGATATTCAGTTTCATAACACTAAGTCAGTTTTTATTTTATTTTAACTGATTTCACAGAGCTGAAGTCGCCGTATATCACTTTTCCGTTAACCTTGGTATATGCTCGAACTTTGAAATAAAGTGTATCGCCACTATTCATTCCTGTTTTTGTGTAAGTGTTTGCTGTAGTGGATTTCATCTTTTTGTATGTGCCGTTTTCGCTTGTTGAATAATACAGCTGATAGCTTGTCTCACCCTCTACGTAATACCACTTAACAGTCACCTTACCCTTAGACGATGAACTTGCGGACTTGATTAAAACCACAGAAGGTTTAGTAGCCGTTGCAAAAGCATCCGAATATTCTCCCCATAAGACGGTTCCGTCACTGAGCTTTGTATAACTTCTGATTTTAAATTTGCAGGTTGTACCCGATGAAAGATTTTTAACGGTGTAAGAAGTTGAGGCAGTTGATGCGATTTTTACATATTTCTTGGTACTCGGATTATACTCATAAACTCTGTATCCCGTAGCATCCTGAACTTTATTCCACTTAAGAGAAACACTTGTTTCAGTCTGTGTTGCTGAAATTTCAGAAACTGCGCTCGGCAAAACATCAAATTTAAGTTCAGTCTTTCCCGAATATGCACCTTTGAATGTCACTTTAACTGTATAGCTTCCGGGATTTTTCCTGCCTGAAGAATATTTCACTGTAAAATCTGTGCCTTTTACTAGTTCCTTTCCCTCTTCATCAACAGCAATAACTTTGGGACTAATTGTCTTTCCGCTATAATTATAAGCACTCTTTTCAAGAGTTATCGATGCAATTTCAGGTATTTTAGTCGAAAACTTTTCATCTATGCACCAATAGCAATCCTGAATATAATAACCCGCATTGTCAAAGGTAGCAGATTTTTCAAGCTTAGCTTCTTTAAGAACATGTGAGTGTCCCTCAATTGCAATATCGCCGCCGTAATATTTAGGAGTTTTGGGTTTTCCAAAATCAGGCATTTTTATTTTTGCCCAATCTTCTCTTGTGCCTGTATAAAAAACAGTGTCTATAACAGCTTCACTGAAGCCATCATTTTCAACTGTTTCAAGACCGCTTGTAATATACAGAGTTTGAATTTTCTCCGTTCTGTAAAAAGCATACCGTCCTACAGTTTTTACGCTTTCAGGAATTACAAACTCATTATAAGCCTGAGGTTGAGCTGTCGGATATGCTATAAGCTTGGTCATATCCTTGTTATATAAAACACCGTAATCCGAATATAAATACGGATTATCTCTGTCACAGAAAATATTTTTCAATGATTCACAGCCAAGAAACGCTTCAGCGTTTACATTTGTGATGTTTTTGGTAATTGTAAATTCTTTAAGCTTCACACAGCCTGTAAATTGTACTCCGGTCAATTCATAACTGCCGTTACCGAGATCTACCTCGATAAGACTTTTGCAGTCTTTGAAAGCTTCGCGACCTAAGAGCTTTAATGAATCCGGTAGTTTTATATAGGTAAGGCTTGTGCAATTCTGAAATGCCCTTGAGCCGATTTCGGTTACTGATTCTGGAATTCTTATAAACTTGAGATTTGAGCTGTCTCTGAAAGCCCAATCACATATCACATCTATCCCCTTATAGATTATTACGTACCTGATTTCATCTTTTATACTATTGAAAC
>JAZRDY010000147.1:0-9820 GCA_045660525.1 Acutalibacteraceae bacterium
GCAGTTATTATGGCAATTGTTTCAGATAAAAGCGGAATTCCCCTTAACAGACTTAGCTTCAAGTCAATCAAACTTGTGGAGGATAAAAAATAATGAAATATGTAGTTACATTAAACGGCAAAAATTATGAAGTTGAAGTTACAGAGTGTGACGCTGTGCTTCTTAATGTTACAGATGCAGTAGCAGCTCCCGCTCCCGTGGCTGCCCCCGTTGCTGCACCGGCTGCGGCTCCTGCAGCAGCACCCGTTGCAGGCGACGGTACAAAGGTACCCTCACCTATGCCCGGCACAATTCTCAGTGTAAACGTAAGCGTTGGTCAGGCTGTAAAGACAGGTGACGTACTTATGGTGCTTGAAGCTATGAAAATGGAAAACGATATCGTTGCTCCCTGCGACGGTACAGTAAAACAGCTTCTTGTAAATAAAGGCTCAACAGTAAATACTGACGATGTACTCGCAGTACTTTGATTCCCAAAACTTTAAACTAAATTGAAAAGGAGATTTTCTCTATGGATATGATTAAAGACGTCCTTGTGGGCTTATGGGAATCATCAGGTTTCGCAGCACTTTTTGTTGACGGCGCATTCCTCTGGCAGAATCTTGTAATGATTCTTGTTTCATTTGTGCTTCTCTATTTTGCAATTGCTAAAAAGTGCGAACCCTTACTTCTCGTTCCCATCGCATTCGGTATTCTTCTTGCTAACCTCCCCGGTGCAGGTCTTATGGATGACCCCACAGGTCTTATGGATACCACAAACATAGTCGAAGGCGCTCACTGGTATGACAGCGGTGTACTCAGACTTATATACGCAGGTGTTAAGTCAAGTATTTTCCCCTGCCTTATCTTCCTTGGCATTGGTTGTATGACCGACTTCGGCCCCCTTCTTTCAAACCCCATGTCACTTCTTTTAGGTGCTGCAGCTCAGCTGGGTATCTATGTAGCATTTGTTATTGCTATTCTTCTTGGTTTTACACCTCAGGAAGCTGCATCAATCGCTATCATCGGCGGTGCTGACGGCCCCACAGCTATCTTCCTTACAGGTAAGCTTGCAGGTCATCTTTTAGGCCCCATCGCAGTTGCTGCATACTCATATATGGCGCTTATTCCTTTCATTCAGCCTCCCATTATGAAGGCTCTTACCACAGAAAAAGAGCGCAAGGTAGAAATGAAGCAGCTTCGCAAGGTTTCAAAGGTAGAAAAGATTGTTTTCCCCGTTGTTGTACTTGTAATCTGCGCATTCATTCTTCCCTCAGTTGCACCTCTTCTCGGTTTCCTTATGCTTGGTAACCTCTTCAAAGAGTGCGGTGTTGTTGACAGACTTTCAGACACAGCTCAGAATGCTCTTATGAACATTGTAACAATTATGCTCGGTCTTACAGTCGGTGCTACTACAAACGGTCAGACCTTCCTTAAGGCTGAAACTCTCAAGATTGTTGTTCTCGGTCTTGTAGCATTCTGCTTCTCAACAGTAGGCGGTCTTCTTCTCGGCAAGCTTTTTTATGTTGTCACCGGCGGTAAGGTTAATCCTCTTATCGGTTGAGCAGGTGTAAGTGCTGTTCCTATGGCAGCCCGTGTATCACAGAACGAAGGCAGAAAGTATAATCCTGCGAACTTCCTTCTTATGCACGCTATGGGTCCCAATGTTGCAGGTGTTATCGGTTCAGCTGTAGCGGCAGGTTTCCTTCTTGCAATGTTTAAATAATAACAGCGCATAAACAACAAAAAATATCAGGGCAACCTTTTAATCGGGGTTGCCTTTTTATTTTACGCAGGGGGGCTCCGTGAAATCGCAAAGCGATTTCCGAGGATGCCTCAGGGCATCCTCGCGCCGTTCACGGCGACGGAGCCCCCCGGACGAAGCTTTGCAACACATTGTTTAATTTTGTAGCGAATCATATTGAAATCGTATAATGATAGTGATATAATTAATTTGAGAATTAATAAAAGGGGTTGACAATATGATAGCGGCTAATAAATATCCTTTTATCTATGTTCACGGCATGTTTGGTTGGGGTCAGGCTATAGGCATAGATAAAGTTGCTCCGTATTGGGGTGGCACAACGGGCAATCTTATGGAATTTATGAATAATTGCGGTTACGAGAGTTATTCAGCTTCTGTCGGTCCTGTTTCAAGTGCATGGGACAATGCATGCGAACTTTATGCTCAGCTGACGGGTACAAGAGTTGATTACGGTAAGGCTCACTCCGAAGCTCATGGTCACGAAAGATACGGTCGGGCATATAAAGAACCTCTTTGTCAGGGTTTTGGTGAAAGAAAGTTTCATCTTATCGGCCACAGCCACGGCGGTCAGGTTATAAGACTTCTTGCTCATCTTCTGACTTACGGTGATGAGACCGAAAAAAATGCTACGGACCCTGCCGATGTTTCACCTCTTTTCACAGGCGGTAAGGAAGACTATATTGCAAGTATAACCTGTATCTGTTCCCCAAACAACGGCTCGACGCTTTATCAGGTTGCTGAGGATTATAACCTTGTGCACACAATGGGCAGATTTACCGATTTTGTTATGGGTATGGTAGGCAGAACACCTATCCACGGCAAATATGTTGACTATCAGATGGAACAGTTCGGGCTTACACCAATAAAAGGTGAAAAGAAGCCTGATAAGCTTATCACTGCTATGAACAGAGTCAGAGACGGCGAGGACTATGTGCTTACGGACCTGTCTTTAAAAGGTGCATATGAACTCAATAATCTTATAGAAATAAGCAAAAACATTTATTATTTTTCATATCCTGCCAATGGTTGTGTAGGTGAAAATCACAGCCCCAAGAATATGAGTTTTCCGCTTTTGCAAATTTTCAGCAATACTCTTATCGGTCTTGATCTGCCTGAAGATAATTTCGGAATAAAATTTGATGAAAGTTGGCGCGAAAACGATGGTCTTGTAAATACACCGTCGGCGAAAAATCCTTTTGATGAGCCCGCAAAAGACTTTGACGGTAATATTGAAAAAGGTATATGGAATATAATGCCGACACTGCTATGCGACCACGGAGCAGCCACGGGTCTGCTTGCCAAAAAGAAAAAGACTCAGGGCTTTTATATCAACCTTGCAAGAATGCTTATGAAACTTGAAACTGAATAAACATTAAAAAAGAAGCTACATGGTAGCTTCTTTTTGTATATGGTAAAGTTATCTTCTGAGCATTTTGATCGCTTTGATTTTAGCTTTTTTAGCTGTGGGCATAAGCTTTGCATAGGAATAATATTTAAGTGAGTTGCCCACGAGAATATACTCACCGATAAATTCATGGTAGTCAGCAGAAAAGCTCTTTTTGAAATCGTAGATGCCTTTGAAATTATCCTGAGGAATAAGTTCACCGAGAGTGCCGTCTTCCTGAAGTTCTGGGGTTTTAACTATAACATAACCGAGGTCGTGTATTTTGCAACCGCGCTTTACACTTTCGCAAAGACGAAGATAGTTGAGATAGTGGCTTGAGCGGGTGTTGTTTCTGATAACATTTCTGGTACCGCCGAAAAGGCAACTGCCCATGCCTGCATAATAAATTGAGAGACCGCCTGCCACACAGATACGTCTGTCTTTGGTGAACTCTTCAGCTTCAGCCATTCTCTTTTCAAAATGTTCTGTCTGCTTGTCCACACTGTCGATGGTTTCTTTAAGCTGTCTTGCTTTCTTTTCGTGAGCTGTTTCAAGCTCAGCTTCTGCTTTTGCTTTCTTTTCAAGACGCTCAGCCTGAAGTTTTTCGTCAATGTCCTTATCGTAATAAACAAGCTTTAAGTCGCTGTTACCCATAAATTCACGAAGAAGCTTTGTGCAGTAATCACCGTTTCTTTCCACGAAGCTGTCTCTTTCGCTTGTATCACGCATAACAGCCATAAAGTCCTCCATAATCTGAGGGTTCTTTTCCACATCTTCATAGGTGTAACTCTCTGCAACGAGACCTCTCTGCTCACCGATACGGATGCTGTATCTTACACCCTTGTCGCATTTTTTGAGTATCTTATCAGCAGTAAGCTGAGTATCACCCTCAAAAAGAGGTATGAAAAGCTGTACAGGCTGTTTGTAGGTGTAATTTTCAATTGAGGGATTCAGTTCATAGCCCAGGTCGGTGAGAGTCTTATGCATTTCGTGGCCCTCGGGCATATCAACGCCGTTTATGCGAAGTGAGATTGACGGGTCCATAATGAAGCAGGTAGCTCCGCCTTTTTTCATTTCTTCTTTCATAAAGGCAGTGAACTCCTTAAGAAGCTCTGTGTTACTGTAATCACAGACTGCACCGCCTGATGCGTACCAGATCTTACCTGCAACAGGAAGTGAACGCTCCATTACCAATACGGCGAGAACTCTTTTTTCGCCCTCAAAGCCGCAGTAGTATGTGCATTTCCAAGTGGTTTTAACATTTTGCCAGGAGGAACATTGAATATACTGTCCGCCGTTTTCTTCGAGGAAAGTGTCGAATGCTTTTAAGTCAGTTTCTACTCTGAATGTATACATTTATTTACCCTCTTTCTTTTCTCTGAAAGCTCTTATAACTTCTTCTCTTTCGTTAAAGGGAACCTTTTCGCCTTTTATTTTCATATATTCTTCGTGACCCTTGCCGGCGAGGATGAGAATATCACCGCTTTGTGCCATTTTAACAGCATAGTTTACAGCTTCGCTTCTGTCGGGGATGACGACATATTCACCGCCTGCGTTTTTACAGTGAGATGCAATTTCATCACAAATTGATTTGGGGTCTTCGAAGTCCGGGTCGTCACTTGTTATAACAGTGAAGTCGCTCATCTTGCCTGATACAGTACCGAGCTCTTCTCGTCTGCATTCTGTTCTGCCGCCTACACTGCCGAAAAGAGTGATAATGCGATTATGTTCATAATTTCTTGCCGTGTCGATGATGCTCTTGAGACTTACGCCGTTGTGAGCATAGTCAATGATAACGGTTATATCTTCGGTATCTTTTAAGATTTCGCATCTGCCCTTGACAAATACCTGCTTTAAGCCTTCGGCAGAGTCCTCATCGCAAATGCCGAACATATCGCCTAAAGCTAATGCAATAAGTGAGTTGTGAGCGTTTATCTCACCGGGGAGAGCCACAGTGAATTTTTTATCTTTACCATTTGCTTTCATATCAAAAGCAACACCGAGAATGTTGCCGAGCTTGATTTTTTCACAGTTTTCGAGAACATAGTCAGCCTTGTTGTCATAGCCGTAAGTGATTACATCGCAACTGCAATTTCTGATAATCTCTTCACTGAAAGGGTCGTCGATGTTGACAACAGCCTTCTGGCACATAGGGAAGAGCTGAGTTTTCCAATAGGCGTATTCTTCAAAGCTGTCGTGCTCATTGGTGCCGATATGATCGGGGAAAAGATTTGTAAACACGCCGCAATAAAATTCTGTACCCTCAACGCGGTGGTGTTTAAGGCCCAGAGATGAAACCTCCATCACAACGGCCTGACATCCGCCCTCTGCCATAATGCGCAAAGTCTTTTGCAGTTCATATGATTCGGGAGTAGTATTGACAGTGGGGATTACAGTGTTGCCGTAAAATGAGCCCACAGTGCCGATGATGCCTGTTTTGATGCCGCCTGCTTCAAGTAGGAATTTAACTATATGAGCAGTGGTTGTTTTGCCCTTTGTGCCGGTGATGCCGATAACCTTGATATCTCTTGAGGGGTGACGGAAGAAATTACAGCTGATTTTTGCAAGAGCGCTTCTTGTGTTGTCGGTAATAATAACAACCGCATCCTCAGGCAGGTCAACCTCTCTTTCGCAAAGGAAAAATCTTGAGCCTTTATCGTAAGCTGACTGAATATATTTGTGACCGTCTGTAAATGCACCCACAAGGCATACAAATAGTATGCCGTCACCGCACTTGCGTGAATCATAAGCTATATCTTCTATTTCGCAGTCAGCAAATTTACTGCAGGTGTAACTGAGACCTTTTAATATTTCGGAAAGTTTCATTTTATATTTCTCCCAACCCATTCTCTTCGAGAGCTTTCTGACGCATTTTTTCTTTTTTGACTTCTGCTCTTTCAGCTTTATATTTTGCACGTTTTTCATGTCGGTCTTTGCCGCCGATGATGCCCACTCGTCTGAATGCTTCGATAAACATTGCAATAAGAGCACCCACAGTGCCCACAATCAAGTCGATCATGGTATCAGTAAGACCATAGCTGTAGCTTATCTGACCGTGCTGCATTGTAAAGCCGTAAAGTCTGTCCATCGTGAATTCATAGAACTCCCAGCCAACGAGAATTGAAACAGCAAAGCCGAGTGAAAACAGTGCCTGAACAGAAATCTTAATAGGCTGTTTTTCACCCTGCATAATTTCGCTGAGCACAAATGCACCTGTGCAGGCAAGATAACCTGCAAACATATGCTCAGGCAAGTCTATGCCCGTAAAGTCAGTTCTTGTGTTAAGAGTTGTGCCAACCACACAGCCGAAGCAGATAAAGCAGTTGAGCATAGTCTGCATATAGGCGGGATATTTGGTAATGAAGCTTCTGCCTCCGAAAAGCTGAAACATATCCCACAGATGAGTGAAAATTATAGCAAAGGTTGCCTGCACAAATTCAGAGGTGTATCCGTGCATCATACCCCATACACCCCAGATAAAAAGCAGAAATCTGCATATCCACCAAGTTATCTGATGGCCCTTGCCCAGAGGCTTTATACGATTAAGTTTTTTCATTTTTTGAGTCCTTTCAAAAAGCATACAAAAATATTATAGCACAACAAAAACTCATTTACCACATATTACAGAAATTTATTTGAATTTCTGAATAATGATAAGATATTTATATTTTATCTATTGTTAAAATAACGGCAGTGTACTATAATAAGAAAAAAGAAAACCAAAGGATTGATATAGATGAATAATATGGATAATAACCCTATCGAAGAGGTGAATCTCGACGAAACTCTCAAAAAGGATGAGCAGAAAAATATTCTTCCTATTGCAGTCAAGGGCATCGCACTGATAATAGGTCTGTTTGTTCTCGGTAATGTTATAGGATCACTGAGTAATGTTCAGTATATGAATACTATTCAGACTCAGGATAATCAGACTTCTCCTACTGTAAGTGAAACAACGTTGCCGATAACTACTCTGCCGTCAACAACACTTACCACAACAGAACCTACAACAACTGAGACAACAACTGCGCTCACAACTACTCAGGTACCTACAACAGAAGATACTGTACCTGATACAAAAAAAGAGATAGTAGAGCTCTTTAACAGCAGTATAAATAATGTAAAACCCAATGCAAAAAAGGTCATAAGAAATTATGAAGACCGCAGATATGATGAAGAGCTCAGTGACTACCCGAGAATTCTCAATCTTGCAGGCGGAACACTTATTGATTCTTGGCTTGTAAGACATGATGTACCCATTGAATATGAGGAAAAAGAGCTTATTACGGCAAACTTTCCCGTTAAAGGTGAGGCTTGGTCAAGTAAGCTGACTGCGGAAGATGTGGGCGAAGCGAGTTGCAATGAAAAAGACGGAAGCTATGAAATAAAGTTGCAGCTTCTTTATTGCAAGGACCCCGAAAAGAACAAAGGTGTTTGCTCTGTAATGGAAGAAGTAAATCTTGAAAAAGTTCAGCAAATTGCTGATATTGTAAAAAGCTGCAGCACAGAGTATTACGATTGTGAAATTGTATGTACCATAGACAAGGAAAGCGGCAATCTTACATATATAAAATATACTCAGCCTATGATGCTTACAATGACAGCCGGCAGATTTACAGATTTGAACGCGCTTTTTGCAATGACATTTGAAAGTGAATATGTAATCGAGTATTAAGCTTTGACCATCCCTTGAGGATGGTCTTTTTAGTTGGCGGTAAAGGGTGGGCGGCGGCTCCATTGCCGAACGAAGTTCGGCAGGCAGGGCACCAGCGGTGCCCTGCAAAATCGCTTTGCGATTTTATGGAGCCGCCCGTTGCCGAAAAGCAGAGATTAAAAGAAATTATCGGCGGATGTCTTTTTTCATTCGCTGCTCAGTTTCAATTCTGCTTTTTTCGGCAGAGATTTTTCCGTGACCGTCAGATATGAAATTACCTATCAGGTCAAACCGATAAGGATTTTTAACTGTAAGACTGTTTTTGTTTTTCATAAAAAATCACCCTTAATATCTTGCCCTAAAAGACAAAGGATATAAGGGTGATTGATTTTGTAATATTATGATGAGGTGGCTATCTTTTCCACAATTTTTCGCTTAAAAGTTAAAAACTCATGACTCATCAGCATAGAGTTGTCTCGCGGCTTTGGCAGATCGACAATAATTTCATTGGTAATCTTGCCGGGTTTGCCTGAGAGGATATAAATTCTGTCGGAAAGCAGGATAGCTTCGTCGATATCGTGGGTAACGATGAGAGAAGAAAGCTTTATTTCTTTCATAATATCCAGATACCACTGATGCACTGCCGATTTTGTTATGGCATCAAGAGCGCTGAAAGGTTCATCAAGAAGTGCGACACCGTCACAGAAAAGATAAGTACGAAGAAAAGCTGCACGTTGTCTCATACCGCCCGACAGCTGATGAGGATATTTTTTCTCAGTGCCGTCGAGACCGAAAAAAGTGAAGTGCTCCATAGCTTTTTCACGGGCAATTTTTTTCTTTTCGCCCTTGACAATAAGAGGCAGAGCAACATTGTCAAGAACTGTATAATAAGGCAAAAGCAAATCTTTCTGAAGCATATAGCTGAGTTTGCCGGTTTTGCCTGTTATATCTTCACCGTCTAAAAGTACACTGCCGAAGTCGGGAGGTGCGATGCCTGAAAGAGCGTTGAACAATGTAGTTTTACCGCTGCCGCTGACACCTAAGAGGGAGACAATCTCACCGTCTTTAAGGTGTATGTTTATATTTTCGATTACGTTTTCACCCTCATAAGAGACTGTAATATTTTTTGCTGTTAAATTTCCCATAAAAATATCCTTTATGAAAGATAGTTGTTTGTAAAGCCTGTGCCTGCAGGAATATTATTTTCTACAAGGCCTTCGTCGCTGAGCCATTTGTAAAAGCTGTCCCAACGGTCGGCATCTATAATTCCCCATTTTTCTGCATCGGCGATATATTGCTGATTTATCCACTTCTGGCTTTCTGTAACAAGTTCATCCGAGCCGATGAGAGACCCTGTTGTGTCGCTTTTAATTAGTATGTGAGCAGCAGTTTCGGGATTTTCTATAGCATATTCATATCCCTTAGCTGTGGCTGAAAGAAATGCTTTTACTGTTTCGCTGTCAGATTCCAGAAAGTCGTTGTTGGCAATGATAAGGCAGGTATAAAAGTCAAAGGTGCTTTCAATATCCGAGAAAGCGAAATACTCAAAATCGAGTCCGCTGAGCTCAGCATTTATGCCTGACCAGGCATAATAAATCCACACTGCATCTGTATCGCCGTGTTTTAGAGCCTGAGCTTCGTCGGTGATAACATTTGGTATAAGCTCAACCTCAGAGAAATTTCCGCCGTCTTTTTCCATAATGTATTTAATCATAGCTTTTTCTGTAGGACTGTCCCAAGTGGAGTATCTCTTGCCCTCAAGATCTTTGGGCGTTTCACAGTCAAGAGAGATAATGCCCGAGGTGTTATGTTGAAGTATAGTGGCAACAGCAGTGATGGAAAGAGGTTCATCGCTTGCAAAGTTGGCTGCAAGACTGTCCTGAGCTGATATGCCGAACTGAGCCTGACCCGAGGCTGTCATCATTTCCGCACCGCCGTCGGGAGGCTGAACAATAGTGACTTTGAGGCCTGCATCTTCATAGTACCCCAACTTGTCAGCAACATAAAAACCCGTATGGTTTGTATTGGGAGTCCAGTCAAG
>JAZRDY010000148.1:0-14340 GCA_045660525.1 Acutalibacteraceae bacterium
TTGAAGGAAAAAATATTCCCAATCTGCTTCACAGCAGTCTCTCGGAAGGTTCGTTTGAAGCTTGTCTTCCAACGCTTCGTAATTACAGAAAGAACAGATATCCTCTGCATCTCGACGATAAAATTTTAACGGTGTGGAACAGTCTGATGATTGCTGCTTTGAGCGAACTTTATTTGCACAGCCGTGATAAAAAGCACCTTGACGCGGCTAAAAAAGCAGATGAATTCATAAGCAAAAATCTGCGTGAAAAAGATACTCTTTTTGTAAGCTTCAGAGACGGAAAATGCGGGGTACCGGGCTTCATTGATGACTACGCTGCTTATATTTTCGCTCAGCTTCATCTTTATAAGGCAACATCAGATTGCAAATATATTGAATCAGCAAAGCTGTTTTGCGATAAAGCCGTCAACGATTTCGCAGATAAGTCCGGTGGCTTTTATTTATATGGGGAAGACGGTGAGAAGCTTATTCTTCGCCCTAAAGAAACCTATGACGGCGCTATTCCCAGCGGAAATTCAATGATGGCATATAATCTTGTGCGCTTGTCCGTTCTTGCAGATGATGATAAATTCACAGAGCTTGCAGAAAGTCAATTAAATTTCATCGCTTCCGATGCAGTTGACTATCCTACCGGACACGCGATGTATTTAACTGCTCTGTTAGAATATTATGAACCTCCGATGAAAATTACCGTTGTAAGGGGTGGAGAGACAGCTTCAACCGGTTTGTTGAACTCACTGTCGAAGGATGCGATTATAATTCATTTGTCGGAACCGACTGAAGAATATCCTCTCAAAAACGGAAAAACAACTTATTATGTTTGTAAAAAACACAGCTGTATGCCACCTGTAAACAATTTGAGCGAATTGAAATGAATATATTCTTATAACAATAAAGCGAGTGATGAAAAAGTATCACTCGCTTTATCAGTTAATTACGCCACACAATTTCTCCGTTTATAATAGTAGCTTTAACACAGGAGTTTATTTCCAAAGGATTACCCTCAAAAATAACAATATCTGCATCCTTGCCTTCTTTGAGACTGCCTAATCTGTGATCGACTCTGCATATTCGTGCAGCATCACTGGTAATTGCACGAAGTGCCGCTGTTTCACCTAGGCCCTCTTTTGCCGCAATACCTGCACATAAAGATAAATACTGTATTCTCGAAACAGGGTGGTCGGTGGTTATTGCAACCTTGACTCCTGCATTATGAAGAATACCTGCAGTTTTAAAATCTGACTGGCTGACTTCGTCTTTGCTTCGCGAGGCAAGAGAAGGTCCCACAATGGCAGGAAAACCACTTTTTGCAATTTCTCCGGCAATCAGGTGCCCTTCGGTACAGTGGTCAAGTGTCAGCTCAAGATCAAATTCTTTGGCTATTCTTATTGCGGTTAAAATATCATCAGTACGGTGAACGTGAGCTTTAAGCGGGATTTTCTTTTCAAAAAGTTCCTTGTAACATTCCAGTCTGAAATCCTCGTTGCCCGATTGGTTTTGTGAAAAATACTGTCTTGCACGGAAAAGCTCTTCTCTTATAAGCGAAGCAATTCCCATACGGCTTGACGGCATATTTCCGTTAAGACCGTAACAGTTCATCGGATTTTCACCGAAAGCAATTTTAATTGCGGCAGGTGCAAGAACAACCATATCATCAACACATCTGCCATAGGTTTTTATAAAGGCAAATTGTCCGCCAACAGCATTAGAACTTCCCGGTCCTGCCATAACACCGGTAATACCGGCAGCAATAGCATTATGGAAAGCGCTGTCCATAGGATTTATACTGTCTATTCCTCTTATGAAAGGTGTTATGGGGTTTGTGTTTTCGTTGCTCGTATCATTTTGTGATGAAATCTTATCCTCTGCAATTCCGATATGACTGTGCGCATCGATAAAACCGGGATAAATATTCAGGTTTTCGGCATCGAAAACTTCCGTATCCTCTGACGGAACAATATTTTCTTTGATTTTTACAATTTTTCCTTTATTTATCAGAATGTCGGCTCTTAACGGTTTATCACTTTCCATTGTGTGCAAAAGACCGTTTATAATCAAAAGCATATTTTTTCTCCCTTCAGCTTTTTTCATATATGAATAGTTTGCCGCTAATGTGTTAAACTATCCTTGTAAACTATTCAGGAGGTGAGAATATGAACAACAATAATAACAAAAACAATCAGAACAACAGAAACAACCAGAACAATAATAACAACCAGAATAATCAGAATAACCAGAACAACAAAAACAATCAGAACAACCAGAACAACAAAAACAATCAGAACAAATAACAAAATTAACTTTTGTTTTTTGCTGGTTTGATTTATGCTTGCTGAATTTTTGTTAAGACATTTTAATTCTGATTAAAAAAACACAGAATATGTGTGCTGCTGATGTTCAATTCGCAGATTAATACTGTATGAACATCTGAACAAAGCCAATATAATCCGAACCTTTTTTCTTCAGAATACAGGCTCGGATTTATTGCTTTTTTTGGAGGTGTGATTATTAATCTTTGGAACACCAAGCTTAAGCCCCCTGAAGTTATTCAAAGCTGACAAATCCGTTTATTTAATTTGGCAACGGTAGATTTTCTATTGAAAAACCATTAAGATTATGTTAATATAACAGACCAAAGAGAGGTTTTTATCATGAAGAAAATTTTATCTTTTAGCTTATGTTTGATTTTGGTTTTCGCCATGGCAATTCCCGCCTTTGCGGTGTATGAAACTCCGCATGAGGACAGTGGATTCTTTGAATATGAGGGATATTCGGTTCATTACAGAAAAATGGAAGCCGAAAACCAAAAAGGTCAGATATTAATGATTCATGGCTTTGCTCATACTACATACTGTTGGACAGATATTGCAACAGAGCTTGTTAGTGAAGGCTAGGGAGGATATATAATGAAAATTCTTGATAATAGCGACAAGCATTTAATCTCCATTTTACCGGGAATTATTTCCAAAAACTCAACAAAGAAGCTGTTAGTTTCAAGTTTATTGGCGGAGGAAGTTACGTTATTATAACTTTATATAGAAAAAGCTCCGCAATCACCGACCTTTTTCTCTGTATTCTTAGATATAAACAAAAAATCCGAACCCTTTTCCTATTGGAAAAATTTGGTTCGGATTTTTCTGGTTTGGTGCGGATGACGGGACTTGAACCCACATGAATGTACATTCACTAGTACCTGAAACTAGCGCGTCTGCCAATTCCGCCACATCCGCATATATGCTCTTGATTTTTACACGGCAGAGCAACCGAGGTGGAGCTTATTACTTTCAGCTTAATCCACATAGTGTTGTCACCGACAACTTAGATATATTATCACAAATTATTATCTTAGTCAATAGAATTTAACCGAAAGAATAAAAATACTTTCAATATCGCCGATATATATGAAACTGCCTGCTCTTTTTATTGACTTTGGATATTTGCTGATGTATAATCAAGAAAAACTTTTTTTAGGAGAAAACTATGTATAACAAATATCTTTTCAGCTATTTTAAAGGCAATGATCCTCAGGATGAATCAATAAATTATGCTGTCAGTGAAGACGGTTATCACTTCAGACCGCTTAACAATAATGAACCGTTTCTTTTTAATGAAAAGGGCACTAAGGGTATAAGAGATCCTTTCCTTCTGCGAGCTGAGGACGGTACTTTTTATATTGTCGGTACCGATATGAGAAGTGAACTTGGTTGGGCATCAAACCACGCAATTTGTATCTGGCACAGTTATGATCTGATTAACTGGGAACAGTATGAAAGTATAGATATGGAAGACTATGGGCTTAACGGCAGTGTACGCACTTGGGCGCCTGAAGTTTTTTATGACAAGGAAAAACAGATGTATATGATTTATTGGGCGAATGCTCAGCATTTTGAAGATACAGATGAGTGGACAAATACTGTTATGTGGTACGCTTATACCAAGGATTTCAAAAAACTTGAAACAAAGCCACAGATACTCTATGCGCCACCTTGTAAAAAAGATGCAATTGATGCTGATATCATTGAAAATGACGGCACTTTTTATATGTACTACAAAGACGAAAACAACAAGCGCATCTGTTATGTTTATTCTAATTGTCTGACAGGCCCATATAAAGAACCTGAAAATAAGAGTGCCTCTGCTTTTGATGAGGACACTGAAGGCTGCTGTATGTATAAGCTTGCCGGTACCGATAAGTGGGCGATGATAATGGACTCCTATTCAAAGGGTAAGTATCTTATGCAGACTACTGAAGATTTTGTCTACTTCACTCCCGTTGATGATAAGGACTATTTCCTCGACTTTTCACCGAGACACGGTTCAGTGCTTCTGATTTCAGATGATGAATATAACAAGATAGTATCACATTTCGAGAAATAAATATTAAAACCGCTTACAACACCGTAGGCGGTTTTTCGTCATATTTGCCAAAAATGTTTTAACACAGATTTCTTTGTTGACTTTGCAAATTTATAGTGATAATATTTAGTGTGTATAATTGTTATAATAAGGAGGAATAAAATTATGACAAAAACAATCAAAAAGACCCTTGCGATTTTATTGAGCATTGTTATGCTGATTGGTGTGGTACCTATGGGTATGGCAAGTGCCGCTGAAGTAGAAGGTTTTACATGCGAAAGAGAAAGTTTTAGTGTGTATGCGGTTACGGGTTATAACGGATCAGCTACGGAAGTGACACTTCCTACTCAGGCTCGTATTTCTGGTAGTAATAGAACAATTACCAAGATTTCAGACGGAGCTTTGAGTAATAAAAGATTTGTATCTGTTACAATTCCTGATACTTATACAACAATCGGTAATCAGGCATTTAAAGGTTGTTCAGCACTCACAACAATAACTCTCGGTGCAAATATTACTTCTATTGGTTTAAATGCATTTAATGGCTGTGGACAATTAACAACTGTTAACTTTGAAGGTACTCGTCAGCAGTGGGAAGCCCTTGTTACAGATCTCGGTACAGGCAATGAAAGACTCGCCATTGCAACAGTTAATTTAAACTACGGTCACAATTGTGCACGCAGTGGTCATATTCTTAATGCAGTATCTGCAGTTGAAGAGAACTGCACAACAGACGGTTGTGAAGCATATTGGACTTGCGAAGTTTATAACTGTGGCAAGAATTTTTCAGATGCAAACGGCAGAATGCAGATTGAAGATATGTCAACAATGGTTATTCCTGCAAGTCATTCATTCACAAACTATGTGTCAAACAACAATGCAACTTGCCTCATGGACGGCACAGAAACAGCAATTTGTGACAGAACAGATTGTGATGTAGAAAATACACGCACAGATGAGGATTCGGCACTGGATCACTTATTTACAAACTATGTGTCAAACAACAATGCAACTTGTCTTGCAGACGGCACAGAAACAGCAATATGTGACAGAACAGATTGTGATGTAGAAAATACACGTACAGTTGCAAATTCAGCACTTGATCACTTATTTACAAACTATGTGTCAAATAATGATGCAACTTGCCTTGAAGATGGTACAGAAACAGCAATATGCGACAGAACTGATTGTGATGTAGAAGATACTCGCACAGTTGTAGGTTCTGCACCCGGTCACTCATTCACAGGTGAAGCTTTAATGGTGTCTGACGGTGAAAACGGTACACACAAATTAAAATGTGTAAATAGCTGTAACGAATACGGTCCCGAAACAGGTCATAGCTGGATAATAGAAGAATCATCAGATGCAACTTGTCTTGGCAGAGGTGTTGCACTTTATGTCTGCTCTGTTGACGGATGTGTTGCAGAGTATACTGATTCAATTGATGCATACGGTCACACTTTTACAGAGTATACAGCAAATGCTGCAACCTGCCTTGCAACCGGTAATGATGCTTATAAGTATTGCTCAGCTTGTGATAAGTATTTTGCAGCTGACGAAAACGAAACTTCAACAAATGGTTTAGATGATAACACTTCATTTATAAATTCTCAGCTTAGCCACTCATATACAGGTGCTGTAAGATCAAACGGAAACGGCGAAACAGCTACTCACTCATTCAAGTGTGTAAACGGCTGTAATGAATACGGCGGTGAAACTGTTCACATTTGGAACGAAGGCGAAGTAGTAGAGGCTCCCGATTGTGTGGATACCGGTATCATCGAATATACCTGCACAGTTGACGGTTGCGGTGGTACATATAGGGATGACCTTGATGCACGCGGTCATACATTCAATGCTTGGCAGACAAAGAAAGAAGTAACATGTACAACAGATGGTTTAAAAACAAGAGTTTGTACTGTGTGCTACGAAGTAGAAATTGAAGACGTTCCCGCTATTGCACATAAGAATAAGATTCATAATAAAGCAGTACCTGCAACTTGTGTAGCCAAAGGTACAATCGAATATTGGGCATGTCCTGATTGTAAGAAGAATTTCACTGATAAGGAATGCACAACAGAAGCAACAACAATTGAAAGCCCGATCGATGCAAATGCTCACGATATGGTAACTACAATTTCAAAGAAACCCACTTGCACAACAGCAGGTTGGAAAGGATATGACAAGTGCCAGAGACGCGGTTGTGAGTACACAACATTTGAAGAAATTCCTGCAATTGCACATAAGAATAAGGTTTATCACGCAGAAGCGCCTGCAACTTGCACAGCAGCAGGTACAATCGAATATTGGGCTTGTCCTGATTGTAACAAGAATTACACAGATGAAGCTTGCACAACAGAAGCAACAACACTTGAGTCAAATTCCGCAATTGCACATAAGAATAGAATTCATAATAAAGCCGTGCCTGCAACTTGCGTAACAACAGGTACAATTGAATATTGGGCATGTCCTGATTGTAATAAGAATTTCACTGACAAAGAATGCACAACACAAGCAACATCAATTGAAATTGCAGTTGATGCAAATGCTCACGATATGGTAACTACACTTTCAAAGAAACCCACTTGCACAACAGCAGGTTGGAAAGGATATGACAAGTGCCAGAGACGCGGTTGTGAGTACACAACATTTGAAGAGATTCCTGCAATTGCGCACAAGAATAAGGTTCATCACGTAGCAGTGCCTGCAACTTGTGTAGCAACGGGTACAACAGAATATTGGGCTTGTCCTGATTGTAAGAAAAATTATAGCGATGAGGCTTGCACAACAGAAGCAACTTCAATTGAAATCGCAGTTGATGCAAATGCTCACGATATGGCAACAGTTAATGCACAGGCACCCACTTGTACAGCAATCGGTTGGGATGCATATGAATATTGTCAGAGAGAAGATTGTGAATACACAACATATTCAGAAAAAACAGCACTCGGTCACTCATACACAGGCGAAGTTAAGTCAAACGGCAACGAAGAAAATGCAACTCACGCATTCAAGTGTATAAACGGCTGTAACACTTATGGTGCATCAGAGGCACACACCTTTACCGATTACGAGTCAAATGACGATGCAACATGTCTTGAAGACGGCACAGAAACAGCTAAGTGTGATGTATGTGATGAAACAAATACAAGAGATGTTGCAGGGTCAGCTCTTGGTCACAACTATGTTAAAGATAAGAAAGTATCATATGCAGCAACTTGCGAAAATGATGGCTACTACAAAGCTGTTTGCAGCTATTGTGATGATGTTGTTGAAGAAGAGATTACAGCTACAGGTCACAGCGTAACAGATTGGGATGTAGAAGAAGCAACTTGTGAAACTGACGGTGTTAAAGAAGGCAGATGCGAAACTTGCCGTAATGTAATTAGTGAAGTTTTGACTAAGCTCGGACACGTTGACGAAGATACTGACGATAAGTGTGATGCTTGCGGTGCTTCACTTAAGGAAGAGACAGACGAGCCTTCAGATCCTACTCCTGATGCTCCCTCAGAGCCTGACACACCCGACACACCTGATACTCCTGACACACCTGATACTCCCGACACACCCGATACTCCTGACACTCCGGATACTCCCGATACACCCGAAGCAGAAGAATGTTCCTGCTATTGTCATAAGTCAGGTATTTTAAGATTCTTCTTGTTCGATATTCCTCTTCTTTTCCAGAGAATTCTTGGTAGGAACAAAGAATGCAGATGTGGCGCTCTCCACTATTGATATTTCTTTACAGCTCCGTTGTTATAACGGGGCTGTTTTTTTGTACCCTGCAGATGATTATTGTCAGCTTTTTTATTGACAACAGGGCGGTGCTTTGGTATACTAAATATTAAGAAATATTTAATAGGTTAAAAGGAGAAAATTATGAAAATCGTATCCAGGATATTAAGTCTTGTTCTTTGTATTGCTATTTTCATTACAGCTAATATTGCTGGCGTTGAGGCTGCTTCAATAACAGTGGCAAGAACTGAAAAGCTTGTTGCTGAAGCTACTGCAGACAGCGTTGAACTCAGATGGAGAAAGGTAAGCAAAGCAACAGGTTATAAGGTTTATCGTGTTGTTGACGGTAAACTTAAAGCAATCAAAAGTGTAAAAACCAATAAATATGTTGTTGAAGATCTTACAGCAAGTGAGACATACAAATTTGCGGTTAAGACTTATCGCAAATATCAGGGCAAAACCTATTGGAGCAGTAAATATAGATCGGTTACTGTTAAGACCGACAAAATGGCTAAGAGTCCCACGCCAAAGGCAACCGCAACTAAAAATTCCGTTACTCTTACATGGTCGGAGGTTGAAGGTGCAACAGGCTACAGAGTTTATCAATATAGTCCCAGTAAAGATAAGTATGTAGTTAAGGCTTCAGTTAAGGGTACTAATACATATAAGGTAACATCACTCAAGGAAGATACAACTTATAAATTCAAAATCAAGCCTTATGCTAAAACAAGCAAAGGTGTTGTTTGGAACAAGGCTTCTTCTGCGGTGACAATTCAGACAATTGACAGAACCAAGGCTAAATTTACAGATCCTGTCATTGGTTCTAAGGGTGTAACTCTTAACTGGGGCAAGGTTGAGGGTGCAAAGTATTATAAGCTCTACAGAGTTGTAGACGGTGAGCTTATAACTGAAAAGAGCGCTCTTAAGAAAACCTCATATAAGGTTGAAAGACTTGAAAGCGGTAAAGAATATACCTTTGTTGTCAGAGGTTATAAGAAGGTTGACGGTAAAGTTACATGGTTTACAAAAAGTGAGCCTTTGACTATAAAGACTCTTTCTTCCGGTACCACTACAACAACTACCAAGCCTACAACGACGCAGGTAACTACAACAAAGCCTGAAACTACTGAGTCGACTACTGCGAAACCTACAACAACAGAGTCTACAACAACTAAGGTTACTACAACTGCAATCACTACAACCAAGCAGACAACAACTGCGACTACTACAACAAAACAGACAACAACTAAGCAGACTACAACTGCAACTACAACAACGAAACAGACGACAACTAAGCAAACTACAACGGCTACAACAACAAAGCCCACTACAACTAAACCAACTACGACAAAGCCAACAACAACAAAGCCAACAACAACAACAACAAAACCTACAACAACAAAACCAACTACAACAAAACCAACTACAACTAAACCCACAACGACAAAGCCGACCACTACTACTCAGCCGACAACTGAAGAAGTGCTTACGGCATACAGAATTGCAAAGTATAAGAAAATTCTTGACAAGAGTACTGTATATTTTAAAATTTCAAGCGAATACAGTGACGGTTCAATGGTGCCAATTGAATTTGCAATGAAAAACGGCAATATGTATATGGAAACAACTGCCGAGGGTCTTACTATGAGAATTTACTATAACAAGGCCAAAAATAAAATGACTGCATATGCAGACCTTTTAGTTGCCTGGGTGTACTATAATGTTCCTGAGAATGAAATGAAAGATATGGATATGACAGAAATGCTTGAAATTATGCAAATCGGTGATGTAGGATTTGTAACTGTCAGCCGTGAAAAATTCAACGGAAAATCTGTTATATGTGAAAGCTTCCTTAATAGTAAAACAGGCTATACAATGAGATATTATTTCGACGGTGAAACCTTAGTCGGACTTGAAAGAATTCACCCCAAAAAGGCTGATGAAGTAATTTATGTTGAAAAAATCAGCAATTCAGTAAAAGACAGTATGTTTGATCCGCCTAAATCTACATTGATTCCTCCAAAACCGGTTCTTTCACTTGATGAATGGCTCAGCGAATCATGATGTTTACCCTCAGGGCAAATCCCTGAGGGTATTTTTTAGCTTGTGCTTAAGGTGGGGCAGGTGGCTCCGTCGCCGAATGAAATTCGGCGTGCGTATGCTCTGCAGGGCATACGCAGACATCGCTGTTGTGCGATGTCACGGAGCCACCTCTTGTTTTTTCATCAGACCAAAATGAAAAACCACTTGATTATTAGGAAATTATTGGTTATAATTAAAAAAGTACAAACTGAAAGGAGAATAATATGAATTTCTTAGAAACCAAAAAATCTACCGCTGAATGCACTGAATTTGCCGTAAAGGGTATAACAAATATCTGTAATTCTTTTGGTCCCCGTCCTTGTGGCAGCGACAGTGAAAAATATGCTCAGGAACAAATGATGAAAGAACTTGAGCCTTTCTGTGACAGCGTATCGCGCGAAACATTTAAGGTTAATCCCAAAGCATTTATGTCATTCGTACCTCATGCAGGTGCGTGTCTTATGGGCGCAACAGCTATAAATATGGCAACAGCTTTCGGCAAAGGCAGCAAGCTTAAGGCTCTCGGTTCCGCGGCTCTTATGGGTGGCGCTCTTTCGGGTATTGTTGGTGAATTTCTCCTTTATAAGAAGATGTATGACCCTCTTTTCAAAGAAGAAACATCAGGCAATGTTATTGCTGTAAGAAAAGCAAAAGGCGAAACTAAGCGCAGAATTATTATTTCAGGTCACAGTGACTCAGCTCCCGAGTGGACATATACATATAAGTTCGGTTCACACGGTGTTTTAGCTGTTGCAGGCTATGCGGTTGCAGGTCTTGGGTACACTGCCGTAACAACAGCTGCTCTGCTTGCAGGCAAAAAGGTGAAGAAGATGGCTCTCGGCCAGCTTGCATTTCTTCCTGCTTACGCAGGCCTTTTCAAATTTGTTGACCATAATAACTATGTTGACGGTGCAAACGATGACCTCAGCGGTTGCTATGTATCATCAGCAGTTATGAAGTATCTCAGTGATAACGATGTTCGCTTTGAAAATACAGAAGTTATTGCAATTCTCACAGGTGGTGAGGAATGCGGTCTTCGTGGCGCTAAGGCTTATTTTGAGGCTCATCCTGAACTTAAAAACGACGGCGTTGAAACTATCTTCATTGGTCTTGACAATATCCGTGACGGCGACTTTATGATGATTTACGAAAAGGATATGACCGGTACAGTGCAGAATGATAAGAAGGTTTGTGAGCTTCTTAAAAACGCAGGTCTCAAACACGGTGAAGATATTCCCGTAGGTGCTATTCCTCTTGGTTCAACTGATGCTGCGGCAGCATCTCAGGCAGGCATTAAGGCTGCTTCACTTGTTGCTATGGATCCCGCTCCCGCAAGATACTATCACACACGTCTTGATACAGCTGATATTCTTATTCCCGAGGTTATTGACAAAGTGCTTAATATTGTACTTCAGGCTGTATATGATTTCGATGAAAACGGTATCTGATAGATAAAGCTTAAGGGCACCCGAGTGGGTGCCCTTTTTAGTTGCAAGATTATAATTAATACAGTAAAAATAAAGCGAATATTGCAATAGCGGACATTGCAAAGGTAAAAAATTTATCAGGTTTATTACCAAATAACTTATTGATAATAAAGTATATAACAAAACCGATAAAGCCACCGAGAATATTCATTATAACATCAGTTATATCCGCCGCACCGAGATGAAGAATATACTGCAAGGATTCAAAGATAAGACTTGCCGCAAAAGGTATAAGCAACAGCATAAAACTTTTAAGGTTATTTTTGCTTTTCATAGCAAGCATAAAGCCAAAAGGAATGAACATAAAAGTGTTCAAAATCAGATCTAATCTGAAGTCAAATCCCGAGCCGTTAAACGGAATAAGATTATAACCGATATATTCAAATCTGTCAGGTGAAAACAATTCAGATACTTTCACATATTTGAATAGTAGTCCTCGGCACAAAACCAAAGCATAAACAATGGCAGTGAAGAGAAAAAGGATGTCTGTTGTTTGCTTATTATTCAGCAATTCTTTTAACTTTTTCATATTAAATCTCCGTGATTTTGATGTGATAATTATACACTGAAATTGCTACTCTGTAAATAGAAGCAGATAAACCTTAAGGTTATCTTAAGATTTAGATGGCGGTAAAGGGGAGGGTGGCGGCTCCGTCGCCGAACAAAGTGGGGCGCGGGGATGCCCGGGGGCATCCACGGAAATCGCATAAATGCGATTTCCCGGAGCCTCCTCCCACATCTTTAGCAAACTTTTTGTAAATGCACAAATTATCAACTGATCCTCGCGTTTAATGTGCCGTTTTCGACAAAACAGACAACTTATCCCATAATATGACAAAACAAAAAGAGGCGGGTATGAACCTGCCTCTTTGCTGTGTTTTATTCGCATAGTGAAAAAAATAGCCTCAAAAAATGAAAAAATGCCGCATTTTCATCAAAAAATCGGCAAAATAAAGAAAAAATATCACAAAACCTCTTGACTTAGTTGAGGTAATTGTGATAAACTGATAAAACCTATAATGTGGTATTATGCGCAGAGTATCCTCTCACTAAAAGCATATTAGCACTTTATCGAAAAAATGTCAATACATTTTCGGAAAAAAACTGTGTCAGCAGTTATCAAATAAAAAAGATATGGAGTGATAAGCCAATGGTTAAAACGACCGATGTCAAGGTTGGTACCAAAACGAGAAAAAGCTACGGCAAGATTCAAGAAGTAATGCAGATGCCTAATCTCATTCAGGTACAAAAGGATTCTTATAAGTGGTTCCTGGAAAAGGGTCTTAAGGAAGCACTTAAGGACATGGCTGAAATTACCGATTACAGTGGCAACTTAGTTCTTACTTTTGTTGACTACCGTATGGATGACAAGCCAAAGTATACCGTTAAGGAATGTAAGGAGAGAGATGCAACATACGCAGCTCCCATGAGACTTACTGCTCGCCTTTATAATAAAGAAACAGGCGAAGTTAAAGACAGTGAAGTTTATATGGGCGAATTCCCTCTTATGACAGACAGCGGTACATTCATTATCAACGGTGCTGAAAGAGCTATCGTATCACAGCTCGTTCGTTCACCCGGTGTATACTTCGGTATGACACACAATGTTACCGGTAAAAAACTTTATACTTCAACAATTATTCCCGGCCGCGGTGCTTGGCTTGAATATGAAACAGATCAGAATGATCTTTTCTATGTAAGAATTGATAAAAACAGAAAAATCCCCATTACTACTCTTATCCGTATTCTCGGCTGCTCAACAAATGCAGATATCCGTGAATTCTTCGGTGCTGACGAAAGAATCGAAGCAACACTCGAAAAGGATAATACAAAGAACGCAGAAGAAGCACTTATTGAAATCTATAAGAAGCTTCGTCCCGGTGAGCCTCCCACGCTTTCAAGTGCACAGACTCACATCGAAGGCATGTTCTTTGACGAGAGAAGATACGACCTTTCAAGAGTAGGCCGTTATAAATATAATAAGAAGCTTGCGATTTCTGACAGAATCCGTGGCTTCAGACTTGCTGCACCCATTATCAACGATCTCACAGGTGAAATCATTGCTGAAGAAGGCGAACTCGTTACAAAGCAGAGAGCTTTTGAAATCGAGCAGGCAGGTGCAAAGGTAGCTTATGTAAGTGTTGAAGGCAGAGAAGAGCCTGTTAAGGTTATTTCAAACCATATGGTTGATTCAGTGCCTTATTTCGCTGAACTCGGTTACACAAAAGAAGAGCTTCTTGAAATCGGCATCAACGAGCACGTAAGATATACCGTACTCACAGAGCTTCTTTCAGAAGTTGCTGAAATGAGCAAAGAAGAAGGTCTTGCATACATCGAAAGCAAGGCTGATGAGCTTATCCCCAAAACAATTATAGTTGACGATATTCTCGCATCAATCAACTACCTCAACTGTCTTGCTTGCGGTGTTGGTACTGCTGACGATATCGACCACCTCGGCAACCGCCGTATCAGAAGCGTAGGCGAACTTCTTCAGAATCAGTTCCGCGTAGGCTTCTCAAGAATGGAAAGAGTTATCAAGGAAAGAATGACCCTCCAGACCCAGGAGAGTGCAAAGGTTACTCCTCAGGCTCTTATCAATACAAGACCCGTAATCGCAGCTGTAAGAGAGTTCTTCGGTTCATCACCCCTTTCACAGTTTATGGATCAGAACAACCCC
>JAZRDY010000149.1:0-1871 GCA_045660525.1 Acutalibacteraceae bacterium
TTGGCGGTTTCAGTATAGAAGAATATCAGAAGTGTGCATCTCTTCTTGATAAAGAAGATCAGGTCGGTATACTTGAAATCAATATCAGCTGTCCCAATCTTCACGCGGGCGGTAAAAACTTCGGTGTGTCAGCAGAGGGCGCCGCAGAGGTTATCAAGGCTGTAAAGCAAGTGGTAACTAAGCCCGTACTTGCAAAGCTCACACCCAATGTTACAGATATAACTGAAATCGCTATGGCTTGCCAAGAAGCAGGCGCAGACGGTATCAGTATGATTAACACACTTCTTGGTATGAGAATTGACCTTAAGACAAAGAAGCCCGTTATCGCTAATAAGATGGGTGGTTTCTCAGGTCCTGCAATTCTTCCCGTGGCTCTCAGAGCTGTTTATCAGGTATATGAAAAGGTGAATATCCCCATCGTAGGTATGGGCGGTATCTCATCAGCAAACGACGTTATCGAAATGATGCTCGCAGGTGCTACTGCTGTGCAGGTCGGTGCCGCTAACTTAGTAAATCCCTTTGCTTGCCGTGATATCATAAACGATCTGCCGGCGGCAATGGAAAAATATAATATCACAGACTTAAATGAAATTATCGGAGGTGCTCACTAATGGGTAGAGATGTAATTGTTGCTTGCGATTTCAGCAGCAAAGAAGAAGTACTTTCATTCCTTGACAAGTTTCAGGGCAGAAAGCCTTTCGTAAAAATCGGTATGGAGCTTTTCTATGCAGAAGGTCCTCAGATTGTAAAAGAAATCAAGGCAAGAGGTCATAAGATTTTCCTCGACCTTAAGCTTCACGATATCCCCAACACAGTTAAAAAGTCAATGAACGTGCTTTCAAACCTCGACGTTGATATCACAAACCTTCACGCAGGCGGTACAAAGCGTATGATGGAAGCTGCACTTGAGGGCCTTACAAGAGAAGACGGCACAAGACCTCTTCTTATCGCTGTAACACAGCTGACTTCAACAGATCAGGAAAGCATGGAAAACGATCTTCTTATCAAAGAGCCCATCGACAAAGTTGTTATGCACTACGCAAAGAACGCTGCTGATGCAGGTCTTGACGGTGTTGTTTGTTCACCCCTCGAAGCAGGCAAGGTTCACGACACTTGCGGTAAGGACTTTCTTACAATTACTCCCGGTGTACGCTTTGCAGACGGTGACATCGGTGATCAGAAGAGAGTTATGACTCCTGCTGAAGCTAAGAAAATCGGCTCAGACTATATCGTTGTAGGCAGACCTATCACTGCAGCAGCAGATCCCGTTGCAGCATATGAGAGATGCGTAGCTGAATTTATAGACTGATAAATAACTAAAGTTTTGTCAAACTTTTACAAAAGTTTGCGGGGTGTGGGACAGGGTCCCACAAAGTAAAACAAACTTACTTATAAAGCAGAAAGGTGATACATTATGATAATTATGAATCTTATGCTAAAGTTAGGTCTTATCATCGGTATGATGGTTGATGTATGGTGGGATGACTTAATTGAGACAATAAAAAAATAAAATTGAGAGTTAATGGCAGACTTGCAGTCCCGGGGGCTCCACGAAATCGCAAAGCGATTTCCGAGGACGCCCGTCGGGCGTCCTCGAGCCGGATTTCATCCGGCAGTGGAGCCCTCTGCCAACCTCTTGCAGAAACTTAAAATGAAAATGAAATGCCTTCGGCATGAAATGGCGTTGCCATGAAATGACCGGGGTCATGAAAGGAAGCTTCGCTTCATTAATATGTAAATAAACCCGAAAGGATTGATATAAAAATGGAAAAACTTATCGCAAAAGACTTACTTTCAATCGGAGCTGTATTCCTTCGTCCCCAGCAGCCTTTTACCTGGGCAAGCGGAATCAAGAGCCCCATCTACTGTGA
>JAZRDY010000150.1:0-7841 GCA_045660525.1 Acutalibacteraceae bacterium
GACATTAATATTGAGTTATAAAAGAAGCTCCGAGAATTTTTTCCTCGGAGCTCTTCTGTTATATAAAAGTATTATCATTTAAGTTCAAATACATAATTGTCATATCCGTCTAACCATTGACCGGTAAGATAATTGCGGAAACGAAGAATAACACTGTTTTCATAAACTTCCATCTGCATACCGATGCCGTCTTTACCGCAATCTTCGTTTGCGGGATAATAGTTGCCGGGATTTCCGGTGGCGGGAAGATTGATGTATGTAACATTTTTGGTGGTCTGCACAGAATCATCGCTTACACCGTAATGGGAATGACCGCAGAAATAGAAAGTGCGCACACCGCTTGTTTCAAGGATTTCTGTCAGACGGTCGTTTTGATCTGTGATATTAAAGTTTGCATATGAGCGTCCGCCGTTACGTCCATAAACAAGATAGTGGTTGACTATGAAACAGGGTTTTCCGCTGTCAGCGGCAGCCGCAAGTTCGTTTTCGAGCCAATCGAGCTGTTCGTCGCTGATAATCTGTTTTCCGTCTTCTTCTGTACGGCCTTCGCCGCCAAGCACAATGAACTTATAACCGTTTTCTTCACGGCTGAAATAGACCTTATTACCGTCGTTTCCGAAGAATGCATTTCTCATTGTAACAAAACGTTTTGAGAGAGTGTCAAAGGTACCGTTGGTATTTTCGCTGGTATCCATATCGTGGTTGCCAGGGGCAGAGATTACAGACTTACTGTCAAAAAAGCGGCATACAAGTCCGTAAGCGAAAAGAGTTTCTATTACCTGACCGTTCATTGTGTTGTCACCAAGAAGAAGCAGAACATCGTTATCTGCTTTTTCGGCAGCTTGCAAAACACCGCCAACGCGTTTGTGACGTTCGGGGTTGGTGCCTTCCATATGAAGATCGGATAAAATTGTTGCTGAAAGCAGACAGTTTTCTGCATCTGTTTTTTCTATTGCCTCAGGGGAAGTACCGAAAGGCATAAAAATAACAAAAGAAACTAAAACTGCAATTGCTTTCATAAATATTGCTGTAATCATATTTATCACCTCAAATTTATTCTAACTGAAAATATAATAAAAGTCAACATTAATGTTAATCGGGTTATCAAAAAGTAAAACTATTTATTTTTATTTACAGAAAAAGAATATTGATTTTACTTTAATGCGGTGATATAATAAAACAAACAGGTGGTATTTTTACCATCGATAGAGGAGGAGATAATATGAAAAAAGTAATCGCACTGGTTCTTTCAATTGTTATGATGTTTTCGGTATGTATGCCGGTTGGTGCTGTTTTTGAGTTCGGCTCAAAGCAAGAGCTCAGACTTGTTGTGCCTGAAAACTGGGAAATGAACATCGGAGACTCAAGATCTGTTGAAGCCGTTTTTACATCAGGTGTCACAAATCGTGTTCTGACTTGGAATACCGAACCTGCTGATGTGGCGAGTGTTGACGAATGGGGCAGAGTTACCGCTCTTAAGGTGGGCACGGCAACAGTTACTGCTAAAACATCAGACGGACTCACATCTTCTGTGGTTCTTAAGGTAACCGCTGAGGCTACAAAATCACAAAGCAGTAATAAAGAAAAGCACGACTATGAGGGTGAGGCTGCCGAAGAAAATGATGTTCTTCAAAAGATTGTTACCCGTTATGCTAAAAATAACAGTGCAGATGTACCTGCAACTGTAAAGAATGAGAGTACCTATCAGAATGCTCAGACCGCTGTAACTGCTGACGGCTCAGTGTGGGAAATCACTGACTACGGTGTTCTTCGTACCGATAAAAATGCCAACAATTCACGCGACAAAGAGCAGAGATTTATGGGCGACAGATATTTCTATTCAGCTGATTCGGGTGACGGCAAGGTGCTTGCTATCTTTGCAGACGGCACAAACGGTATCTGGACTGTAATGGCTGAGGGTTATACTCACATTGAAATGGTTGAAATGAACGGTACAGACAAGGCTGAGCTTATGAGTGATAACACTCAGGAAAACGTTTCAAGACGCGGTATGGTAGCAGAATCTTACCTTATCAATGGTGAATGGGTGCCCAATGAAACTGATAATGACGGCCTCTGGACTGCTATGTACGGTGCAGGTGAGCTGATGCGCTATGCAGTGCTTCGTGATGACCCGAGTGCAACGGCAGAGGAAATTGAAAAAGCAAGACAAACCGCAACTCTTTCAACAGAAGCAGTTCTCTTCCTGACTTATGTTTCAATGCGTCAGGGTACAACTGAGGGTTATGTAAGAGCTCAGAGAAACGGTAATGTTACAAATCTCGATCTCGGCAAGTACTACACAAGTGAAGCTCTTATTGAAGGCGGTGACTATTCACAGAATATCCCCGGTGTCAGCCCTGCCGAAGCTTTTGAACAGATGAATAACACCTACAAGCTTTTAGGTGTACGTTCATATATTATGAAGCCCGACCATCTCATACGTTATAATGCTGAAAATTGGGCAGATCCGTCTGTTGAGACAGATAATCAGTACGCAACAAGAACAAGACTTCTTGACGGCTTCTGGGCGAGAACATATTCTCTTAAGGATGAGGGTAAATCAATTCACGGCAACATTTACTGGAGCCACAATGGTGACGGTACGGCAACAGGCGTATCTTCAAAACAGCCGGGTGAAAGCGAATATCTGCTTCACGGTGAAAACTTAAGAGGTACTGTTGTTGACGCTTCAGCAGAAATGCCCGAAAGACTCTGGAATGATCTTATCGGCAGCGGTTATGATATTGATGATGTAGTTTACAAGGGCGACACGAGCTCAGACGAGGTAATCGGTCATCTGTTTATCTACAAGCTCGCTTATGATATTCTCGGTGATGAGGACCCCGAGCTCAAGGCTCTTATTACAAATACAGTTGAAAAGTTTGCTCAGCACCTTGTTGATAACAGCTACTCACTTTGCGAAGCAACAGGTCAGCCTACTACATGGGGTAAGTATAACAGAACATATCTTCATAACGGACAGAATCTTGGTGGTGCTCCCTTGCAGTCAGCGGTTCTTCTGTCTGCTCTCAAGCTCGCTTCCTATGTTACAGGCAATCAGAAGTGGGAAGACGAATACCGTATGATGGCGCTTGATCCTGCTTATGAATATGCGAAGGTTATGACTCAGAACTGGGAACGCTATAAAATGGCTATTATGGAATATGCGGCTCAGGTATCCACTGTTATTCCTTTCCTTCTCAGACCCTTTATGGAAACAAAAACAATCAAGGCTGTTTACCGTATGATTCTTAATTATTCCGATGAAGAAATGGGTATGCTTGCATACTATCTTCTTTTCCAGATGGAAGATGATGAAGAGCTTCTCAAGTATTACAGAGAAGGTATAGAAGATTGGTGGTACTCAATCAGCTTCAGTGAAAATCCCCTTTGGTATTATATTTATCAGCTTGCATATCCCAATGAAACAAAGACCGACTACTACGGCAACAATCTTATTGACACTGCAGCCTGGGCACTTTCACGTCACCCCATTGATACAAGAAAGTATCTTGCAACCAATGCAAACAGAGATGATGTAAAAGAGATTGACCTCAAGACAGACTGCGGCATAGACGGAACAAGAGAACTCAGCTATGATCCCAATGTACGCAAACCCTGGTTCTCGGATTCGGATAACGAAATTATCAGACTTATCGGCATTGTGCTAACTGTCGGTAATCTTAAATGGAAAGTCGCTGCTCCCGATGAAAGAGCACTTCATAAGTTCAACAATTCAACCTATAAGCTAGACAGCGACCATTCACCCTATTCAATGGAAGGTTCAACAACCTATACTCTTCCTTATTGGATGGGCAGATATCACGGTATGCTCAAATAATTACTGTGAAAACAAGGGGCTGTTGCACTTGCGCCGTGTGTCGGCGGATGTGCAGCAGCCCTGCTTTATTGCTGTTTATATTGGAAAACAGTTAAGTTGAATTTATTTGTTTATTATGATAGAATATGTTAAACAGAAGTTTACCGAAAGCTTGTTTTAAATTTATCAGGCTTATCACTGTTATAATAGCGGAGGTTAATATGAATATTTTACAGACGATTATTTCGTACCTTGCCATTGCGGCAGCTTTTATTTCTTCAATTTTTTCGTGGGGGGAAACGGCAATGATACCTTATACAAATGATTACAAGATTCCCGACAGTATTCCCGAATACAGTGTGATTTCTACTGAGGAGAAAACCGATTGGAAAGCAAAATGGATTTGGGATAAAGAAAACCTGACTGAGAAAAATGTCTGGATGTGCTTTGATAAAAAGCTGAGTCTTGATAAGGTTCCGGATGAACTTATTGCTCAAATTTCAGCCGATTCAAAATATTGGCTTTACATAAACGGTGAAACAGTTGTTTTTGAGGGCAGTGTGAAACGAGGCCCTGATAAAAACAGTGGCTATTATGACAGCATAGATATCGCACCTTATCTTAAAGAGGGTGAAAACCGAATTTGTGCTTTGGCGTGGTATTGGGACAATGAAACAAGTTATTCCTATTGCAGCAGCGGTCAGGGAGGTTTCATTTTCGAAGCCATAGGTGAAGGAATCACCATAATTTCCGACAAAAGCTGGAAGGTAAAAAGAAACAGTGCTTATGTTGATAGCTCTCTTTATCCACCCAACTACAGACTTCCCGAATACAGTATTTATTTCGATGCAAGGGAAGATATGGTAAATTGGCTGAATGAGGATTATGATGTTTCAGCTTGGGAAAATGCCACCGAATATGCTGTCGGCGGTGAGGGTGCATACGGCTCTCTTTATCAGAGAGGAATCCCTTTTCTGAAGGATTACGGTCTTAAAGATTATGAGAATTCAAAGGATTATGAAAATTATACGGTAAAAAATCCTTTCGGCGAAAAAATCACCGTAGATATTCCCTATAACGCACAGCTGACTCCCTATCTTAAAATCATAGCACCTGCCGGAAAAAAGATTCGCATAACAACTGAAAACACATTGATCGGTGCGGTTTCTACTACCTATATCACCAAAGAGGGTGAGCAAGAGTTTGAGGCTTTAGGCTGGTTTAACGGAGAGCATATTACTTATAAAATACCTAAAGGCGTTACAGTTGTTTCTCTTATGTACCGAGAAACGGGATATGACAGTGAGTTCAGCGGTAACTTTATAAGTGACGATGAGTTTATGAACTCACTTTGGCAAAAATCCTTGCGTACACTTTATGTTACCATGCGTGACAATTTTATGGATTGTCCCGACAGAGAAAGAGCTCAGTGGTGGGGCGATGTTACAAGTGAAATGATTATGACAATGTACTCTATGGATAGTAATTCCTACCTGCTGTATCAGAAGGGTGTAGAGGCAATGCTTTCACACGTGGATGAAACTAAAGTGCTTCAGACTGTTGTACCAATAAGCGGTGACTATTTTGAGCTTCCCGTTCAGCAACTTGCAGGTATCGTAGGCTTTATGACTTACTATGAGTATACAGGCGATAAGGCTTTTATTGAAAAGGTTTATGATGCCTCACTTGATTACCTTAAGCTTTGGGAAATAGGCGAAAACAACCTTGTAGTTCATCGTAGCGGTTCCTGGGATTGGCCTGATTGGGGCGAAAAGGCAGATATGACAGCTATAGAAAATGCCTGGGTTTACTATGCTCTTTCAGCTACAGAAAAAATGGCGGAGCTTTTAGGAAAAGACGAGGATATCTCGTTTATTACCGAGAGAAAAGAAGTTATCTCAAAGGGATATAAGACTCTTTGGACTCAAGAAGGCTTCAGAAGTGATGATGCGAAAAAGTGCGATGACAGAGCCAATGCCCTTGCAGTTTTGTCGGGTCTTGCGGAAAAAGAACAGTATGATACTATTTTGAATGTGCTCACAACTACCAAAAATTCAAGCCCGTATATGGAATACTATGTCCTTGAGGCTCTTTGCCAAATGGGAGAGTATGAACTTGCGAGAGACAGGATAAAAGACAGATACGAGGGTATGGTGAATGAGGACTACTCAACACTGTGGGAATTCTGGAATTCTTGGCAAGGTACTATGAATCACGCTTGGAGTGGTGGACCTCTTGTTATAATGAGCAAGCATTTTGCAGGTATTACCCCCCTTGAAGCAGGCTATGAAAAAGTGAAAATCGATCCTCAATACGCACTGTCTGATAGCTTAAGCTGTACTGTGCCAAGTGTTAAGGGGTTAATTACTCTCGATTATGAAAAGAACTCTGAAAACTATGCAGTAAAGCTTACTCTTCCCGAAAATATGAAGGCTGTTTTATATGTTCCCGCCGGTGCTGTTGTAAGCATCAATTCAGAAATCTGTTATCAGAATGGCGACTATGTAAACAGCGATGTAACGTGTAATGTTGAGATTGTGGAGAAAAGTTTTTGAAATTTCCTCAATAAATCTCACTGATATATAAAATTTACTAATAATATTCGGTTGGGAGACTACACGATGAAACTATACATAATACTTGGCTTATTATCGGTAATTGCTAATATGATAATAATAAGAGCTAATCTTAATGAAAAGGCGAGATGGTTTTACATCCTTTTGCCAGAGTGCAAATGATAGTTCACAGCTTGCTTTATAAAATCTATTCATGAAAGTAAAGCGGTAACTTTGTAGGCGGCTCCATAGCCGAAGCTCCGTTGGAGCTTCGGCTCAGCGACGGTCAGTCGCTGTAAATCGCGTAGCGATTTAATGGAGCCGCCTCTCACCGTTATCGCAAACTTAATTAACCGCCCGTAAGTTAAGCTTACGGGCGGTTTTGCTGATGGATATTTGTTTACTTTTTATCTTTTAGTCCGAGCTTTAAAGCCTTGGCAGGACACTCTTTCACACATAGTCCGCACCTGATGCACTCAGCACTCTTTGGCTCCTCGGCAGGATACACACCCATTTTGCAAATTTGGTGACATTTTTTGCAAGAGATGCACTTGCTTTTATCGCAGTTGAGACTGACGGCAGATATCTTATTAAAAGCACCGTAGATAGCTCCGAGGGGACAGAAAAATTTGCAGAAAGGTCGGTAGATAATCAGTGAGAGAATTATGAGAATGGCGAGAATTGCAATCTTCCAGGTGTAAAGAAAACCGATGGTCTGTCTTAGACTTTCGTTTGAAATCACAAGGGGAATGCCTCCCTCAAGTGTGCCTACGGGACAGATGTATTTGCAAAACCACGGATCACCGATATCGATAGCGTCAGCAACGCACATAGGCAGAATGATAACGAATATGGCTAAAATCACATACTTGAGTTTTCTGAGTATTCTGTCGCCTTTGAAAGTATTTATCTTTTTTATAAAAGGAATCTTATGAAGCAAATCCTGAAACAAACCAAAAGGACATAGCCAACCGCAGATAAATCTTCCGCATACAGCGCCGACAAGCATAAGAAAGCCGACAACATAAAATGCCATATTATAATTTTTTGAGCTGATAACCGACTGCAATGCTCCGATGGGGCAAGAGCCAAGTGCTCCCGGACAGGAATAGCAGTTCATTCCGGGTACGCATAAGTTTTTAAGGGGTCCCGTATAAATCTTACCCTTGAGAAATCCGGTAACAAAGCTGTTGGTAGTTATTGTCCATATAGTCTGAACAGTGTGGCGCAGATTTTCACTTTTAGTTTTATTCTTAACCAATTCCGATACACTCCAGACATATTCTTATTGCTTTGGCTAAAACCGTTGCCATTTCACCTCTGTAAATGCCGAAAATCATAAAGGAGATGCCTATAAGAGCCGTGACGAGTGCTTTTATAGGAAATTCTTTATTTTTCATATTTTCACTCTTTTCTTTGACCTTTATATAAAATAATAGCATAAATATTTGTTTTTTGATAGC
>JAZRDY010000151.1:0-4911 GCA_045660525.1 Acutalibacteraceae bacterium
TCAATGAGGCGGCTGAGCTTGTAGGTTTTGATAAGCTTATGTGGGGTAGCGATTATCCGCGCACCATGACGGCTATAACATATAAAATGAGTTATGATTTTGTCGTGAAATCTGATAAAATCTCTGAGGAAAACAAAAAGCATTTCCTAGGCAAAAATGCAGTTAAGTTTTATGGATTTGGCAATTTAACTGTACCCAAAAAAATAAAAAATATGGTTGAAGACTAAACTTAAAGACGAGGTAGTTCATACCTCGTCTTAATCTTTTTCTATGAAATCTTCACCGTAATAAGGCTTGCTGACAGGCTTTTCTGTTGCTTCAACTGTATGCAGATATGTGTTATATATCATTAAATCACTTGTCACTTCGTTTGAGTAATAAATAAAATAAAAGTTATCTCTTTTCAGTGTCAGCTCACCTTGCTTATACAGCGTTTCTACGTCACATAACCCGAAAGCATCGATAACTTCATTAGCCGTATTTTCATCATATGAGCAATAAGCCATCATAATATGGGTGAGTACACGGCAAAAAATGTCGCGAGCTTTATTTCTCGGCAGTGTACTGTCAGTCTTTGGTAAAGTTAGCTTAAGACTTTCAATTTTGCCGTTTTCTGCCTGGTTAAGGCTTAGGATGACCCGACACTCATCATCAGTGATAAAAGCTCTGAGGGTGCTTTCTGAATCATTTAAACAGAAAAAATCTTCTACGGCAAGTGAATTGTCGGCTAACTTGTTATAGCTATCGATAAAAGAAGTGAAAATTTTAAGTTCACCGTCGGAGCAGGCAGTGAGACAAAGCAAAATTAAAAAGCACAGACCAAGTTTAAGAGTTTTCATAATATCACCCTTAAAGTCTATGCTTTTGAACCTATTAATATGTTTTGTATATGTAGTTTATGAAGTCGGCAACAGCGCCGTCATTGCAGTGGCAGGCAACGTACTCACAGACGGGGTGAATATCTTCGGGAGTCTGCTTACAACATGCGCTGTGACGCACCGCCTTAAGCATATCAAGGTCGTTGTAATAGTTGCCGATTGCACCTATGTTATCTTCGTTTATACCGAGTATTTCGGCAAGCTTCAGCACCGCTGTGCCTTTGTTTGAGTCGTGAGCCACCATATCAAATGATGCTGATGAGGTGTCGATAAAAGCGAGACTTTCATCGCTTTCAGCAACAACAAACTCCCTTACTTTTTTCTTTAAATAGGGCATAGTAAAAAATATAACCTTACCCCAATTACAATTTGGAATCTCATCGACACTTTTAACTTTCTTATGAGTGAGTGAGTCGAGCATCATCATAACGGGACCTGATACTCTGGGCCTTACAAGATAAATCATATCTTCTGTCAGTACACCGATTTCAAGGTGACGGAATTTCGCTAATGCTTTACTGATTAAATCTTTACCTTTACTGCTGATAGGGTTAAACCAAAGCATTTTGTTTTTGTTGTAATCATAAATACCTGCACCGTTCATAACTATGGCGGGAGTATTTACATCGGGGAGATTTTTATAGTGGGGCTCGAGAGACTGTACACCTCTGCCCGAAGCTAAAGTGAAGTGACCGCCTTTGTTGTGTACGAAATCATAAATGGCATCCTTGTTAACCTTTGGTATGCGTCTGAGTTGGTTATTGAGAGTGCCGTCTATGTCTGAAACAATCAGCCAATCTGAATATTTTTTATCATTCATCAGCTTACCTCAATAGTTATAGACAATGTTATCTTTATATTTTTCAGCCATATTGAGAAGCTCATCTTCGGTGAAATAGGCGGTTGTACAGCCGACAGCGGTAACGCACTTGCCACCTGTGATATTACCGTAAAGAGCACACTTTTCGATAGGCTCATCTTTCATAATACCATACATAAAGCCTGCAAAAAACGCATCACCTGCACCGGTTGAGTCCACGCGTACAAACTCGGGGATACTCTTAACAAAAACATATTCACCGTCGCGGTAGATAAGACAACCCTCGCTGTCGAGCTTGACGATAACCTTATCTAAATATTTGCTGAGTACCACTGCCGCTTTCTTAGGGTCGGTTTCGCCTGTAAGCTTGATTGTTTCAGTGCGGTTGGGGAGAAAATAGTCTGCGATTTCGAGCATTGCTTCGTATTTATCAAGGCTCATATCCTCAACAAAACCCGTGTCGAGAATAACGATACTGCCTTCTTCTTTGAGTTTGCGATAAACATCGAGATAGCTTTCGTGCATAGCAACAGCCTTAGCACCGGTAAGACCCTGATAGATTTTTTCGGGGTCAGCTTTTTCGTTGATGTTGCCGTATGACCAGAAGGTTCTGTCTTTAGGTGTGATGGCGGCCGCTGTGATATTAACAGCAACCTTATCACCGCTATAGATGTTTATAGGCTCGCAGCCTGCCTTCTGAAATTCACTCAGAGCAAACTGAGAGAACATCTCAGAGCTGAGCTCCGTTACATTTTTTGTTTTAACACCAAGGCGTGAAAGTGTGACCATAGTACCGGGTACACCGCCGCCAAGGCAAAGTGAAAATTTATCAGTGAAAATTTCTTCACCCTCTAAGGGAAGACGGGGCATACCCTCAAAGAGTAAGTCAACATTAGTTTTGCCGTAACCTGCTGCAAAGCTCATAATTTTATCTCCTTATTTACCTTTTCTTTCAACCTTTTTCTTGTTGCCTTTTTCGTCAACTATATATGTGTTTTCAAGCTGACCTACAAGGCTGGCCTTAAATGAATCGATATAAGCTCGTCTGAGGATATCTCTTTCTTTGAGCTCTTCTTCTGTAAGACCCTCGGGGGTTTTAGCCTTTCTTGCAAGTTCGTTGATTCTGTTGATCTGTTCTTGTGTAACCATTATTCTTTCTCCCATTCTTTCCAAATTTCGGGGCAGTAGCCTAATGTGGCTTTTTTGCCGTTTCTGACTATCGGTGTTTTAAAAAGTTCCTGATTTTCAAGGAGCTTTTCTTCTTTAGCTTCCTCGGAAGCAAGATATTTTATAAACGACGAATCGTATTTTTTGCTTTTTTCATTTACAAGGTCATCAACCTTCATTTTAAGAGCAGTTTTGATTGAGTTGTATTCGCCTTTGCTCATTCCGAATTTGGCAAGGTCGATAAACTGAAATTTTATTCCGCGCTCTTTGAAATGTCTTTGAGCTTTTTTAGTGTCAAAACACTTTGCTGTGCCGTAAATCTGAATATTCATAATTGCTCCTTAATTCTTTCTTGAAGAATATTTTAATTGATTAATAAGCTTTTGTAAATAGTTTTGACTAAAAAGATTTGATTTTTAAAGCATATATGCTATAATCATAAAAGAAATGTAGCGCAGACCCACGGTCTGCTTTGAAAAGGAGATATTTATGGAAAAGATTTGCTACATAATCGGCGCAGGAGACATCACTGACCCTAATATAAATGCAACCGACAGCGACTTTATAATCTGTGCTGACGGTGGATATAAATATAAAACTTTACTTGGCAGAGAATGTGATATGGTTGTAGGTGACTTCGACTCGTACGGCAGTGTTCCCGAAACTGAAAACAAGATAGTAGCCCCCACGGAAAAAGACGAAACTGATATGATGCTTGCTGTCAATATCGGATATGATAAGGGTTACCGCAATTTTGTTATTTTCGGAGCCTTGGGCGGTGAGCGCAACGACCACTCTGTTGCTAACATACAGCTTCTTAACTATATCACATCCAAAGGTGCCAAGGGCACTATATATCACAGTGATGAGGTTTTTACAGCTTTCTCAAATGGTATGCTGACACTCGGTGCTGACCTTAAGGGTTATGTCTCGGTGTTTTCACTGACAGATGAAAGCAGGGGAGTTACCATCGAAAATCTCAAGTATACTCTCGATGGTGCGACTCTCTATTCTTATATGCCTATTGGTGTTAGTAACGAGTTTCTTGGAAAAGAGAGTTATATCACTGTTGAAGAGGGAAGCTTGTTGGTGGTTTATAAAAAGTAAATAGTTATAAATAAAGACCTGCAAACAACTTGCAGGTCCTATCTTTTTATGTTGCCCTCGCCGGGCAGGCGTTACTTTTGCTGGCGCGCAAAAGTAACCAAAACGCGCTGATGCGAGTCTTATTTAATGATGCTTGTGCCGTCCATTTCTGCGGGCTGCTCGAGATTCATAATCTTAAGCATTGTAGGTGCGATATCGCAAAGCTTGCCGCCTTCGCGAAGCTCGCAATCATAACCGCAAACAACAAAAGGTACGGGGAATGTTGTATGAGCTGTGAAAGGTGAGCCGTCTTCTTCATACATCTTATCAGCATTACCGTGGTCAGCAGTGATAAGCATAACGCCGTCCATTTCCTTAACTGCATCATAAACCTTACCAACTGAAGCGTCAACAGCTTCTACAGCAGCCTTAGCAGCATCGAAGATACCTGTGTGACCAACCATATCGCAGTTAGCGAAGTTGAGGATGATAGCATCATATTTGCCTGTTTTGATAGCTTCAACAACCTTGTCAGTTACTTCATAAGCGCTCATTTCGGGCTGAAGGTCATATGTTGCAACCTTGGGTGAAGCAACAAGAATTCTGTCTTCGCCTTCATACTGCTTTTCAACACCACCGTTGAAGAAGAAGGTTACGTGAGCGTACTTTTCTGTTTCTGCAATACGAAGCTGAGTCTTGCCCATCTTTGCAAGGTATTCACCGAAGGTATTTTCAAGAGTCTGAGGCTTGAATGCAACCTGAACATTGGGCATTGTAGCATCGTACTGAGTCATACATACATAGTAAAGAGGGAAGAAGCCGTTCTTTCTTTCAAAGCCGTCGAAAGCTTCGTCAACGAAAGTTCTTGTGATTTCTCTTGCTCTGTCAGGACGGAAGTTGAAGAAAACAACACTGTCGTCAGCCTTGATTGTAGCACCCTCGAGGCATACTGTGGGAATT
>JAZRDY010000152.1:0-4607 GCA_045660525.1 Acutalibacteraceae bacterium
GATTTGCTCGAGGGCAGTAACCCTACGGTTGCTCCCTATGCAAAAAGCGGTGAGGCTCTTTTAAGAATTACAGCCAAAGCTCAAAATGAAGCCGAAGCCCAAAAGCTTATGGCTCCCGTTGTTGCCGAGATTGAAAAAAGACTTGGCAAGTATGTTTACGGTATTGATTGCCAAAGCATTGAAGAAACGGTTGCCAGGCTCCTTATTGAGAGAAAGCAGACCGTTGCCTTTGCAGAAAGCTGCACCGGCGGACTTTGCCCCAAGAGACTCACAGATATTTCAGGCGCATCGGAAATTTTCCACTGCGGTGTGGTTTCATATTCCAACGATATTAAACACAAAGTCCTGGGCGTAAAAACTGAGACTCTTGATACTTACACAGAAGTAAGTGAAGAATGTGCAAAAGAAATGGCTCAGGGTGTGAGATTTCTCGCAGATGCCACCTACGGTGTCAGCATCACAGGCTATGCAGGCCCCGGAAATGGCGATGAAGTCGGAACAATCTATATCGGTGTTACCGATGGAAATAAAACTACTGTTCAAAAGCTCCTCACGGGTCACAGAGGTGACACCTGCCGTGACTATAACCGTCATGTTGCCGCATCAAATGCTTTCAACCAATTAAGAATGATGATTCTCTCAGAGTGAAACACTCTATAAATAATATATAAAGGAAAATGCACAATGAAAAACATTTTTGAAGACGAGACTTTACCGTCAGGCGCAGAGATACCAAAAGTGTCAGCACCCGACCGTAAGAAAGACCTTCCCGTAAGGCCCAAGCGTCAGGTGACACCACCACCGAAACAGCAGGAAAGACAAGCCATGCAGCCTCCTTATATTGCTGTGCCCCCTCAGTCTCCCGTTGTTTCTCAGCAACCTGTCTATCAATATGTGCCCGTAAATCCTCAGTATCCCGATCAGCCTCAGGCTTATCCTCAGACAGTCGCTTACTACCCCGTGTTGGATCAGAACGGTCAGCCTGTTTATCAGCAGCAGCCGGTACATCCCCAGCAGATAGTTTATCCTCAGCAGGTTTCATATGTGCCTTACGGAGCATATGCTCAGCCTGCACAAGCACCTCAGGAAACACCTAATGAAGATTACAATCCCGGCACAAGAGTTCTTTATCAGAGTCCTGATTTTGAAAACAAAGACGGCAGCAGCTTTTCTGACAACGTTGGCGCAAGTTTTGCTGATTCGGTTAAAGCTTCAGCCAATAATGAAAAAGCTTCAGAATCAGAAGATATTTCTGCTCAACAACCCGAAGCCAATGATTTCGATTTCGAGGAAGTGTCAATTAATATTCCGAAAAGACCTGAAATCAAAAGAGCATCTGCTCCGCCAATTATAAAAACAGAACCTCTTTCAGGTGAGACTATCTATAAAGACAAAGAATCCGCTGACATCAGCTTTGCGGCATACAATGCGGTTAATCCCTCTATCGATGTGGAAGAATTTGAACAGGATTTACCCGCTTACGTTGACGAGGATGTTGAAGAGGTTGATATTGACGATGGTGAAAAGAAACCCCTTTCAAGGTTTGAAATCGTCAGAAGAGTTGTTCTCGGCATCGCAATACCTGCTATTATCATCTCTGCGGGTATGCTTATAAATGAATGGCGTCTTTCAAATCAGAATGATAATGTAATGGAAGAAGCAAGTGATCTTATTATTACCCAGACAACAAAAGATAAAGACGACAAAAAAGATAAAGATAAAACCACCACAGAGCCTATGACACCCGAAGAGCAGTGGGCAGAAATAAAAGCTACTTACCCCAATGTTCTTTTCCCTGCTAACATACAGCTCAAATATGCAAAACTTTACGGTGAAAATCAGGACTTTGTAGGTTATCTTTCAGCTGACGGAGTCAACCTCAATCTTCCCGTTGTGCAAACAACAAATGATGAGATATATCTTAATAAAAACTTTTACGGAGCTAAAACAAAATACGGTTGTCCTTTTGTGACACACCTCAACAATATGTCTTATAACCATCTCGATATGAATACGGTTATTTTCGGTCACCATATGAATAACGGCACAATTTTCGGCGCCCTTGACAAATACAAGACTCTTGCAGGCTATAAGGCAGCTCCCGTTATTTCATTCAATACCTTATATAAAGATTATCAGTGGAAGATTATCGGTGCTTTTATTACCAACGGCTATGCATCGGGCGATAACGGATATATTTTCCCTTATTACTTCACAAATCTCAGCTCTGCAAGCAAAATGTCCTCTTACTTAAGCGAGCTTGCACAGCGTTCACTTTATGATACCGGCGTTGATGTGCTTCCCTCAGACAAACTTCTGACACTGTCAACCTGCTCACATGAATTTGACGATGCACGTTTTGTTGTTGTTGCAAGACTTGTAAGACCCGGCGAAAGTGCTACAGTTGACACATCAAGAGCTGTTGTTAACTCAAAACCCAGATACCCCCAGGCATATTACAGCAAAAAAGGAATAACTAACCCATATAAAAATGCAAGCCAATGGTTTGTCAGCTAACAGGAGGTTAAAAAATGTTGAAACTGTTTACATTAGACACTCTGTCTGCTTTTTCATCAGACACTGTCTATAAAATATGTCTCTCACTTGAAGAAAAAGGTCTTCAGGAAGAAAATGTAGAAAGATTTGACAGCTATGATGCTATGTTTGAAGCTGCTGCACTTTCTCTTGAAGAAGGCGATCACATTATCATTGCATCTGAAAATGTTGATTTTACTGCAGTCAAAAATGCTCTTGTTCCCTATTTTTCACTTCAGGGAACTCAGAACTCTGTGATAGCCGAAGCAATTGCAAAAAATTCAGATGATGCTGATGTTGATATGGAAGCTCACAGTTTTGCACCCATCGGCGCAATCACCCTTTTAAGCGGTGACGGTCTTTACAGCGGATTTTCAACTCTTGTTTCAGGCGGCAGACTTACTTGCCTTCCTCTCGACTTCTCACGAGTTGACTCAATGATTGACATTCTCATCGACCAGATTATTTCAAGAGAAGAATCTCTTGCGGAAATGGGTGTTTCAGGCGAAATAGTAATGCCCGACTTCGACCTCATTCCCACAGTTAACGATATGGTCAATGTCTTATATGACAATAACAAAACTCTGGCTCTTTGCACCGGTGAAGCTACTATGTGGATATACAATCTTTATGATAAGGTTGACTATCTCACCGATACAATTAAATTTGCCGATGTTGAGGCTAAGAGTATTGACGATGAAGAAAATGAATCTGCGGCTGTTATTGCAAAAGCACGAGATGCAATGATGAGTGTCGGTGCAGATTTCGGCGGTGCGATATCTGATATTTATTCATCATATAACGAAGAAGGCAATATCGTTTATTATGCCTTCGCAGCAGTTGTGGACTCAAATACAGCAGGCGCAAAGAAAATCAATATCAGCGATTCAAACAATCTTTCAATCATGCTTCCTCATGCTGTTACTCTTCTTTCCGATATGGTATGCAAGAAGCTCCGCTCAGAAAACAGAAAAACTCAGGCAGAAGCAGCTCCCTCAGAGCCCGCAAAGAAAGAGCCTATTGTCGTTACCCCTAAAATGATTGCTATTGTTGCAGGTCTTCTGCTTGCAATTATCATCCCCATTTCATTGGTACTCAATATGGTCGGCGGTGACGAACCCACAACAACTACCACACTGCCATCTTCTACTATTCCGACAACTCAGCCTACAACTGCCGATGATATTTTCGGCACAACAAAGCAAAACACTATTATCGCTAATCCTGAAGTCGGTGCTACAGATATTTCCGCAACCGTAACAGCTGCTCCTCAGCCATCAAGTAAAGGTATCTTTACTTTCTATGTTTTCGGTTACGGCCACGGTGTGGGTATGAGTCAGACAGGTGCTGACTATCTTGCAAGACAGGGTTGGACCTGGGCAGAGATTCTGGCTCACTATTACTATGATCCCAATACATCAATCGTTTCAGGAGATAAATATCCGTCAACAATTTCTTATGCCGGTGCAGATTACAACACGAGAGAATATCTCGCAAAGGCACTCGAGGCTGAAATGGGTTCATCGTTCCACACAGAAGCTCTCAAGGCTCAGTGCATAGCAATCTACACCTTTGCAAAATACAACAAGTTCAAGCTTGAATCCGATGCTCACGCATATATTACCGCAACACCGTCACCCGCAATATACAGTGTTGTTGACGACGTTATGGATAAAGGCTTTTACATCGCAAACGGAAGCTCCGTTGCTCTGACACCTTTCCACGCAATGAGCGCAGGTAAAACCACTTCATACTATAATGTATGGGGCAAAAACTCAGGAACTCAGGTTTCATATCTCGCAGGCGGCAGAAAGAGCTACGGCGACTATCTTGACGATGAATTCAAATCTGTTTATACCATTACGAGCGATGACCTGAAAAAGCTCATTGAATCAAACAGCGACCTTAAGGTAAACCTTTCAGGTGACCCTTCAACCTGGCTTACAATTCTCACTCACGACCAGGCTGTGCGTGAAGATGTGGGTTATGTTTCAACTATCAATGTCGGCGGTATGGTGCTCACCGGTAACGATTTCAGAATCAAGGTTATGGAAGGCCGTATCCGTTCACAC
>JAZRDY010000153.1:0-7902 GCA_045660525.1 Acutalibacteraceae bacterium
AAAAATGGCGAAATCAGCTACTACAGTGTTAACGATGGCACTGTTGAAGGTATCGCATACAAAGCTGAAAAGGCTTACTCAGTGCAGTTTGAACCCACAGATGAAATTATCGCAGAATTTTTAAAAGGAATGGAGGAGTAATCAATGCCGCTTAATAAGGATATAAAAAAAGTACTCGTTATCGGTTCAGGTCCTATTGTTATCGGTCAGGCTGCTGAGTTTGACTATGCAGGCGCACAGGCTTGCCGAGTATTAAAGCAGGCAGGTATGGACGTTGTACTCGTTAACTCCAATCCCGCTACAATTATGACAGACAAGGCTCTTGCAGACGAAATCTATCTCGAGCCTCTTACAACAGAAACACTCAAGAGAATTATCAAGCTTGAAAAGCCCGATTCACTTCTTGCAGGCCTCGGCGGTCAGGTTGGTCTTACTCTTTCAATGCAGCTCTGGAAAGAAGGCTTCCTTCAGGAAAACGGCGTTAAGCTTATCGGTACTGACGTTGAAGCTATTGACAAGTCTGAAGACAGACAGCTTTTCCGCGACACAATGGAAAGCATCAATCAGCCCTGCATTCCCTCAGAAATTTCATATGATATCGAAACCTCACTCGCTATTGCAAAGCAGATCGGTTACCCCGTAATCGTACGTCCTGCTTTCACACTCGGCGGTGCAGGCGGCGGTGTTGCATATAACGAAGAAGAACTCAGACTTATCGCTAAGACAGGTCTTGACGCTTCACCTATCACACAGATTCTTGTTGAAAAATACATCAAGGGCTGGAAAGAAATCGAATTTGAAACCATGCGCGACTCAGCAGGTAACACAATTGCTATCTGCTCAATGGAAAATTTCGACCCCGTTGGTGTTCACACAGGCGACAGTATTGTTGTAGCTCCCGCACTTTCACTTTCAAGCAAAGAATACGGTATGCTTAAGAAGGCAGCTCTCGATATCGTAAGCGCCCTTAAGATTGTTGGTGGATGTAACTGTCAGTTTGCTCTTAACCCCGACTCATTTGAATATGCGGTTATCGAGGTTAACCCCCGAGTTTCACGTTCATCAGCTCTTGCATCAAAGGCAACAGGTTATCCCATTGCTAAGATGACAACAAAGCTTGCTCTCGGCTATAACCTTGACGAAATCCAGAATGACATCACAGGCGAAACAAGCGCTTGCTTCGAGCCCTCAGTTGACTATGTTGTTTGTAAGTTCCCCAAGTGGCCATTCGATAAATTCATCGGCTCTTCTCGTAAGCTCGGCACACAGATGAAGGCCACCGGTGAAGTTATGTCCATCGGTCAGAGCTTTGAAGAAGCTATTATGAAAGCAGTGCGCGGTGCTGAAATTTCACTCGACAGCCTTAATGCTGCTCCTATCAGTGATAAACCTATTCTTGAAAGACTTGAAGAGCAGGATGACAGAAGAATCTTCACTATCTTTGAGGCTATCAAGGCTGGTATTTCAACAGATAAAATCAACGAAATCACAAGAGTTGACAAGTGGTTTATTGAAAAGCTCCGCAACCTTGCTGATTTTGAAAATGAAATTCAGGGTAAGGAAATTGATGAAGAAACCTATTTAAGAGGTAAAAAGTTCGGTTATAACGACAAGACTCTTCGCAAGTTCTGCACATTCCCAGAATCATTCCATGCAAATGCAAGCTATAAAATGGTTGACACCTGCGCAGCTGAATATAAGGCAACTACACCTTACTTCTATTCATCATACGATAAGGCTTGCGAATCAACACGCTTCAAGCGTTCAGGCAAGGATGTTGTAATGGTACTCGGTTCAGGTCCCATCCGTATCGGTCAGGGTATCGAATTCGACTACTCAAGCGTACATTGCGTATGGACCCTTAAAGAGCTCGGCTATGATGTTGTTATCGTAAACAACAACCCCGAAACTGTTTCAACAGACTATGACACAGCTGACAGACTTTACTTCGAGCCCCTCTGCGAAGAGGATGTAATGAACATTATCGAGGTTGAAAAGCCTATCGGTGTTGTTGTTGCATTCGGCGGTCAGACAGCTATCAAGCTTACAAAATTCCTTGATGATAACGGAATCAAGATTCTCGGCACATCACAAGAAGGTATTGATACAGCAGAAGACAGAGAAAAGTTCGATGCTCTTCTTGAAAAATACGGCTTTATGAGACCTAAGGGTTGTGGTGTTATGACTCTTGAAGAGGCTCTCGAGGCTGCTAACAGACTCACATATCCCGTACTTCTTCGTCCTTCATATGTTATCGGCGGTCAGAATATGACCATCGTACACAACGATGTTGAAGTTGAAAGATATATGAAGAAGATTCTTTCAACAGGCATCGAAAACCCCGTGCTTGTTGACAAATATATGAGTGGTACTGAAATCGAAGTTGACGTAATCTCCGACGGTAAGGATGTTCTTATCCCCGGTATTATGCAGCACATCGAGCGTGCAGGCGTACACTCAGGTGACTCAATTGCAGTTTATCCTCCTTTCTCACTTACAGATAAGATGACTCAGACAGTTGTTGACTGCTCAGAAAAACTTGCTCTTGCTCTCGGCACAAAGGGTCTTGTAAACATTCAGTACCTTATCTATGAAAATCAGCTCTATGTTATCGAGGTTAACCCCAGTGCTTCAAGAACAATTCCTTACATCAGCAAGGTAACAAATGTACCTATGGTTGACCTTGCAACTAAGGTTATGGTCGGCACACCTCTTAAAGATTTAGGCTACGGCACAGGTCTTTACGAAGCACCTCCTTACTTTGCAGTTAAGGCTCCCGTATTCTCATTTGAAAAGCTCAACGACGTTAACTCCTACCTCGGACCGGAAATGAAGTCCACAGGTGAAGTTCTCGGTATCGGTAAGACTCTCAACGAAGCACTCTTCAAGGGTCTTACATCATCAGGCATCAAGGTTGAAGCTAAGGGCGACAAGAAAGAAATGGGCGTACTTCTCAGTGTTGATGAGCACGACCTTGACGAAATCGTTTCAATCGCTAAGAAACTTCAGGACCTCGGCATCAACATCTATGCCGCTAAGGATACAGCAAGAGCTATTGTTAACCTTGGTATCAACGTAACTTACGTTAAGGGTATCAGAGAGTCAGATTATTGCTTCAAGCTTCTTGAAAGCGGTAAGATAAACTTCATCGTTTACACAGGCGCACTCTTTGATTCAACTATGGATGATTATATTTCACTTCACAGAAAGGCTCTTCAGCTCGGCATCGCTTGCTTCACATCACTCGACACAGCTAATGCTATGCTCGACATTATGGCAAGTAACTACAGTCAGCAGAACACAGAACTTATTGACATCAACTCAATGCGCAAGACAAGAAATACCCTTAAATTCGCTAAGATGCAGGGTACTTGCAACGACTATATCTTCATCGACAACAGAGATGGCAGCATCACTTGCCCCGAATCACTCTGTATCAACTTCTGCAACCGTCACAGCGGTATCGGCGGTTACGGTATCGTGCTTATTGAAAACTCAGATGTTGCAGATGCAAAGATGAGAATCTTCAACAGAGACGGCTCAGAAGGTAAGACTGCAGGTAATGCACTTCGCTGTGTAGGTAAATATCTCTATGATAAGGGTATTGTAGCAAAGGAAGAGCTCACTGTTGAAACCGGTGCAGGCATAAACGAACTCAAGCTCTATGTTTCAAATAAGAGAGTTACAGCAGTTCAGGTTTATATGGGCAAGCCCACCTTTGATGCTAAAGAGCTTCCCTGTACTCTTGACGAGGGCGAAATCATCGACTATCCCATTACCATCGGTGCAAACAGCTACAACATCACTTGTCTTGGTGTAGGTAACCCCCACTGTGTAGTATTCCAGAGAGATATCGATTCACTTGACCTTAATGCAATCGGTCCTAATTTCGAATATGCTGATATCTTCCCCGAGAGAATCAATACAGAATTTGTAAGAGTGGTTAACAGCCATACTCTCAAGATGAGAGCTTACGAAAGAGGTAACGGTGAGACATTTGCCTGCGGTACAGGTGCTTGTGCTGCAGTTGTAGCGGCTGTAAGAAACGGCTTCTGTAAGATGGGCGAAGAAATCACAGTTAAACTCAAAGGCGGCGACCTTGCTGTAACATACAACGAAGACGGTATCTACCTCACAGGTAATGCAGTACTCGTATACGAAGGCGAAGCTGAATATTAATAAGGAACTGCCATATTAAGCGCAGAACAAAAAGCAAAACTTAACAGGTATTTTCTTCTTGAAGATACCTGTTAAACTATGTAAAGATACGGACAATAATAGAGCAAAAGTTGCTTTTTTAGTCGCTTTTTCACCCGCTCGGAGTATATTCATACGCCTTCGCAGTGAGAAAAGGGCTTCTGCATCTTAATCTGACAGTCCCGATAAAAGGATAATTTATTATGAAAATTGGTAATATAGAAATAGACCCTCGCACTGCCGCACTTGCTCCTATGGCAGGTGTTGCAGACAGAGCTTTCCGTGAAATCTGCCACGAATACGGTGCAGGTTATGTTGTCAGCGAAATGGTCAGCAGTAAGGGTCTTACAATGTGTGACAGAAAGAGTAAGTCTCTTCTTTTACTCAGTGATAAGGAAAGACCTGCCGCTGCGCAGATTTTCGGCTCTGACCCTGAAATTATGGCTCAGAGTGCTATTGAGTGTCTTAAATTCAATCCCGATGCTATTGATATCAATATGGGCTGTCCTGCTCCTAAAATTGCAGGTAATGGGGGAGGAAGTGCTCTTCTGAAAGACCCTGACCTTGCCGAAAGAATAATGAAAAGTGTCCGCAAGGCTGTGGATATTCCCGTAACGGTAAAGATAAGACTTGGCTGGGATGCGGATAACATCAACTGTGTGGATATGGCAAAGCGTGCCGAAAATGCAGGTATGGATGCTATTACAGTTCACGGCAGAACAAGAATGCAGATGTATGCTCCGCCCGTTGACAGACAGATGATAGCCGAAGTCAAGAAAAATGTCAGCATACCCGTCATCGCAAACGGAGATATTGTTGACGGCATATCTGCGGCTAAGATGATAGAAGAGACCAACTGTGACTACATTATGGTTGGCAGGGGAGCCCTCGGCAGACCCTGGGTGTTCAGTCAGATAAGTGCATATTTAAAGCACGAGTCAGTTTTGCCTGAGCCTCCCGTAGCCGAAAGAATGAGAGTTATGGTAAGACATATCAAGCTTATTTGCGAATATAAGGGCGAAAGAGTCGGTATTAAAGAGGCAAGAAAGCACGCCGCCTGGTACATTAAAGGCATACACGGTGCGGCAAAATACCGTCAGCAGGTGGGTACTCTCGAAAGTATCGAACAGCTTGAAGAACTCGCTTATAAGATAACGATGGAAAATCTTTAAAAGGAAGTGTCTTAAATGACAGATTCTACAAAAATAATTTTCGCTAATCACGAAATCAGAAAATCCCGGCAGCAGAAAACTTATTTCATTGATTGGGTAACGGAATACGCTAAAAATCTCGGCTATGATATAAAAATTGAAAAAGGTTCTTTTGGTGCAAAAAATATTGTTGTGGGTGATGTGAAAAACGCTAAAGTCATTTTTACTGCTCATTATGATACCTGTGCTGTAATGCCTATTCCTAATTTTATCACGCCTAAGAGTATACTTTGCTATCTCTTATATCAGATTATTTTGACATTGTTTATTATTGCACTGCCTGTTGCTATAGCTTTTCTTGTTGGTCTTATAGAAGAAGCTCTTATGCCTCTTGTTTCTGTTGTGGGTATTTATACGATGCTGTTACTTTTAATGTTCGGACCTGCCAACAAACACACGGCAAATGATAACACATCAGGTGTCACAACGGTTGTAGATTTATTAACAACACTTCCCGAAGATAAAAGAGGTGAGGTTGCTTTTGTTCTTTTTGACCTGGAGGAAGCAGGTCTTTTAGGTTCATCATCATTTGCATCAAAACACAGAAAAGAAATCAAGGATACTCTTATGATAAACTTCGACTGTGTATCTGATGGTAAAAACATTCTCTTTGCATTGAATCGCAAAGCAAAAGAATATACTGATATGATAAAAACGGCATATGATATCGATAGCAGATTTAATGTAGATGTATGCCATAAGGGTGTTTTCTTTCCTTCAGATCAGATGAATGTGCCGAAAGGTGTAGGCGTCGCGGCACTGAAAAAGAGCAAGAAATTTGGTGTGCTCTATATGGATAAGATTCACACTAAAAAAGACACTGTATATACGCAGGAAAATATAGATTTTCTTGTAAAAGGCTCTCTTAACCTCATCAACAGTATACGAGGCTAAAAAGTATCAAAAGCACTGCGAAAAATCCTTGATTTTTAGATTTAAAACTGATATAATATCTAATCAATGCGTAAAATACTCTAATATGGAGGGAAATATATATATGAAACGTACAGAAATCAGTAAGCTTTATGAGTGCGCTGAACAGTTTACCAGTGCTCCTGTAACAGTCTGTGGTTGGATCCGTACCAACAGAGACTCAAAGGTTTTAGGCTTTATGGAACTCAACGACGGCAGCTGCTTCAAGGGCGTGCAGGTTGTATTTGAAAAAGACAAGATTGACAACTTTGCTGAGGTTGCAAAATATAATGTAGGTGCTGCAGTTATCGTTGAGGGTGACCTTATACTCACTCCCGAAGCTAAACAGCCCTTTGAAATCAATGCTACAAAGGTGACACTTGAAGGTGCATCAGCTCCCGAGTATCCTCTTCAGAAAAAGAGACACTCACTTGAGTACCTGAGAACAATTGCGCATCTTCGTCCCCGTACCAATATCTATTCAGCATCATTCAGAGTACGCTCAGTGGCTGCTCAGGCTATTCATCGCTTCTTTGAAAGCGAAGGCTTTATTTATGCGCACACTCCTCTTATCTCTTGCAGTGACTGTGAGGGTGCAGGTGAAATGTTCAGAGTAACAACTCTTGATATGGAAAATCCTCCCAAGGATGAAGACGGCAATATCGACTACACTGAAGACTTCTTCGGCAAGAGTGCATTCCTTACCGTATCAGGTCAGCTTCAGGGCGAAATTATGGCTCAGGCCTTCGGTAAGATTTATACCTTCGGTCCCACATTCAGAGCTGAAAAGAGCTATACACAGCGTCACGCTGCTGAGTTCTGGATGATCGAGCCCGAAATCGCTTTCGCAGACCTTATGGACGATATGGCACTTGCTGAAAGAATGATCAAGTTCGTAATTAAATATGTTATGGAAAACTGCAAGCAGGATATCGAATTCCTTAATCAGTTTGTTGATAAAGGTCTTGTTGAAAGACTCACAGCAGTTGCTTCATCAGATTTTGCACGTGTAACATACACAGATGCAGTTAAGATGCTTGAAGAACACAACGATGAGTTCGAGTTCAAAGTCTTCTGGGGTTGCGACCTTCAGACAGAACACGAAAGATATCTCACAGAAACTATCTTCAAAAAGCCTGTATTCGTTACAGATTATCCCAAGGAGATCAAGGCATTCTATATGAGACTCAACGACGACGGCAAGACTGTTGCAGCTTGCGACCTTCTCGTTATGGGTATCGGTGAAATCGTCGGCGGTTCACAGAGAGAAGAAAGATACGATGTTCTTGTTGACAGAATCAAGGAACTCGGTCTTAAGGAAGAAGATTATTGGTGGTACCTCGATCTTCGTAAGTACGGCGGAACAAAGCATGCAGGCTTCGGCCTCGGTTTTGAAAGACTTGTTATGTACCTTACAGGTATTTCAAATATCCGTGACGTACTTCCCTTCCCCAGAACAACAGGTTCAGCAGATTTCTAATAAGGTGGTTTAATAATGGAACTTAAGAATTACGATAAAGAAAAGCTTTATGCTCTTAAATCACAGCTTGTGAAAGAGTATAATGAATATAAGGCGCAGGGT
>JAZRDY010000154.1:0-16612 GCA_045660525.1 Acutalibacteraceae bacterium
AAGCCGCCAGTGAATGTAATGAACCTGCATAAGCGAGTGTTATTGTTGATTTTGTGTTTAATTTAACCATAATATTGTTTCCTTTGTATATTCTATTTAATCTATTATATGATAGCACAATATATCGTGTATTTCAACAAAATAATCATAACTTTTAAAAAAATTAAAATAAAAAATAATAACACCGGACAATTTAAGCCCGGTATTAAAATCAATTTTATTCAACGATGAATTTTACAAAAACTTTCTTGCCTTTTTTAACGATTACATGACCTTTTTCAAAAGCTGAAAGCTCAACTGTATCGTTAAAGCTCTTTGCTTTTTCATCATCTACAGCAACACCACCCTGCTCAATAAGACGTCTGCCTTCGCCGCGTGATTTGATGATTTCAGCTTTAAGCATCATATCGATAAGTGACACGGCACCGTCGGTGAAATCATCAGCTGTAAGAGCTGTAGTGGGCATATTATCGGTATTAGCTCCGCCGCCAAAGAGAGCTTTTGCAGCTTCGTCAGCTTTTTTAGCTTCTTCTTCACCGTGAACGAGCTTTGTAAGCTCATAAGCGAGAATTTCTTTAGCGGTATTGAGCTGACTGCCTTCCCAATCATTCATCTTTTCAATTTCTTCGATAGGAAGGAATGTGAGCATTCTGATACACTTGAGAACGTCAGCGTCAGCAACATTTCTCCAGTACTGATAGAATTCATAGGGGCTTGTCTTGTTGGGATCAAGCCAAACTGCACCGCTCTGGGTCTTGCCCATCTTCTTGCCTTCTGAGTTAAGAAGAAGAGTGATTGTCATTGCAGCAGCATCTTCGCCAAGCTTTCTTCTGATAAGTTCAGTACCGCCGAGCATATTGCTCCACTGGTCGTCGCCACCAAACTGTAAGTTACAGCCGTACTTCTGGAAAAGCTGGTAGAAGTCATAGCTCTGCATAATCATATAGTTAAACTCAAGGAATGAAAGACCTTTTTCCATTCTCTGCTTATAACATTCAGCTGAAAGCATACGGTTAACTGAGAAACAAGCGCCAACTTCGCGCAGTACCTCAACATAGTTAAGGTCAAGAAGCCAGTCTGCATTGTTAACCATAATTGCTTTGTCATCTGAGAAGTCGATAAACTTGCTCATTTGCTTTTTGAAGCTGTCGCAGTTATGCTGAATTGTTTCAGTTGTCATCATCTGACGCATATCACTTCTGCCTGACGGGTCACCAATCATAGCAGTACCGCCACCGATAAGTGCGATAGGCTTGTTGCCTGCCATCTGAAGTCTCTTCATAAGGCAAAGAGCCATAAAGTGACCAACGTGGAGAGAGTCAGCAGTAGGGTCAAAACCGATATAGAAAACAGCCTTGCCGTTGTTTACAAGGTCTCTGATTCTTTCTTCATCTGTAACCTGTGCAATAAGTCCTCTTGCAACAAGTTCTTCATAAATTTTCATTTTTATCCTTCTTTCTTAAAAACGTGCTTTGTCTATTCTACTGATTTAACCCTTTAAAGTCAAGAGTTTAAAGGGAGTTTGTTTCATCTTTTGCGAAATCAATCATTTCTTCTGCAGATTTAAGAGTGGTTTCAGTGATAATGTCGCCACCTATAATTCTTGCAATTTCTCTTATTCTGTCTTCGAGGGTTAATTCAGTTACTTTTGTATAAGTCCTACCCTCTTCAACTGTTTTTTCGATATACAGATGATTATCTGCGTAAGCTGCAATCTGTGCAAGATGTGTAACACATAAAACCTGCTTACTTTTAGAAAGCTCGTGGAGTTTATATGCAATTTTAAGTGCTGCCCTGCCACTAACGCCTGTATCAATTTCATCAAACACCATGGATGAAATATCGTCACTATCCGATAAAACACATCTTATGGCAAGCATCACTCGCGACAACTCACCACCCGATGCAATTTTGATAAGAGGTTTCGGCTCCTGACCCGGGTTAGCGGTAAAAAGAAACTCAACATCATCGATTCCGGTTACGGTTGCCGGTGCATCTGTGAACTCTGCCGTAAAGGCAGCGCCCGGCATATCGAGATAGTGTAAATCTTCAGTAACCTTGCTTTCAAAATCAGCTGCAGCTTGCTTTCTGCAATCAGATAAAATACAGCCTTTATTAAACAAATCTTCGCTGAGCTCATCGTATTTTTCCTGAAGCAGTTCAGCTTTTTCATCACCAAGGGTTATATCTTCATATTCCTGTGTGATTTTTTCAAGATAACTCAGCATTTCTTCTTCGGTTTCGCCATATTTTTTTGATAGTCTGTATAAAACATCAAGCCTTTCTTCGATGGCGTTTATATCGATGTCATTCTCTTCCGTTTCATTAAGACAGTCATTGATACTGCTGCTGCAATCTTCCAGCGAAAATTTAAAATCAGATATTATATCGGCAGAATTTTTAAATCTGCTGTCACACAAAGATAAGTCTTTAAGTGATGAGATAAGCGCATCTATGCTCGCAAGTACTCCGGCAGAATCACCGTCACCGACTAAGATATTACGGCAGATTTCAAGATTTTGTATTATTTTCTCTTTATTCTGATATTTTTTCTTTTCTTCGATGAGAGTATCTTTCTCACCGATTTTTATATTAGCATTTGATAGCTCGTCGATCTGAAATTTAAGATATTCGAGCTTTCTTTCTTTATCGTCTTCGTTTCTGATAAGTGCCTTTAATTGCTTTCTTACCGCCTTAATTTCGCTGAAAACTTTACTGTAGTCGTAATAATACTCACTGCAATCAGCTATGCTGTCAACATAATCAAGGTGCTTTTCTTTCAAAAGAAGATGCTGACTGTCGTGCTGGCCACAAATTGTTATAAGATCTCTGCCTATATTCTTGAGCATTGTCACGGTAACGGTCTGTCCGTTGATTTTGCAGACATTTCTGCCGTCACTGGATATAACTCTTGTAATTAACAGGCCGTTGTCATCACAGTCAATATCATATTCGTCGAGTTTGTTTATAATTGCATCTGGAATATCATCAAAAAAAGCAGTAACTTTAGCTTTATCAGCGCCATCTCTGACAAGTTCACGTGATGTTCTCTCCCCTAATATTGCATTGATGGAGTCGATTACAATAGATTTACCTGCACCGGTTTCGCCGGTGAGAATATTTAGTCCGCGACCGAAAAGGATTTCCGCTTTTTCAATCACAGCTACATTTTCAATTTTTAAACTTGATAACATAAAGCGTTATTCCTTTCGGATGGGTCTTTACTGAATTCCTGCTATTTTTTCAATGCGCTTTTTAAGCTCGGAAGCTGCAGTTTCATCTTTGCAAAGCACAAAAATTGTATCGTCACCTGCGAGGGTACCAACAATCTTATCTGTAACTATATTGTCAACAGCTGTGCAAGCGGCCTGAGCCATACCTGTATAACACTTTACGACTGCCATATTACCTGCGAAGTTTACGCTTACAACTGAATGTGAAAGAATAGAATAGTACTTCTGAGTATAATCTTCTGAATCTTTCTGCACATAAACGTATTTATACTCACCGTCACCTGTAGGAGTTTTAATAAGTCTGAGAGCCTTTATATCTCTTGATATTGTTGCCTGAGTGACGGAGAAGCCTTCTTCAATCAGTCTTTCAAGCAAAGCTTCCTGAGTGCCGATGTTTTCTTTTTCAATTAGTGAAAGAATCACTTCGTGTCTTGCTTTTTTCATTTAGTTTTCCTCCTTGACATCGGAATATCTTTCAATGAGTTTCTGCGAAAAGATATCCGCAAAACTGTCGGATTTTATCTTTATGAGTTTTGTAACTTTTTCAGCTTTCTGCACTTCAAGATAATCATTGTCCTGCAGACTTATACCCGTGTTACCGTCACAACTGAAAATCGGCAATGATATTTCGTTATTGGTAACTCTTAGCCTGATAACAGAATCTGATTCAAATATCATCGAACGTGTAAAAAGTGAATGAGTACATATCGGAGTCAATATTAAACTTTCAATAGCCGGATCAACAACAGGGCCGCCAGCCGACAGTGAGTATGCCGTAGAACCCGTGGGTGTTGCAACAATAATACCGTCAGCAATAAAATTGTTGATTTTACCTTTGTTATAGGTTGCTTCTATTTCACTGAGTCTCAGAGAAGCGCCTCTTGCGATTATGCAATCGTTTAAACAAAGATACTCCCCTTTTTTCACGCCATCAGAATAATGGCTGACCTTAAGCATCATCCTTTTGTCAGTAGTATAATTACCACTGAAAAGCTCGCTTAAAAGACTGAGCTCTTGCTTTTCAAGACCTGCAAGAAAGCCTAATCTGCCACCGTTTATACCAAGTATCGGTTTGTCGTGCTGAGCAGCAAAATGAGCCGCATGCATTATTGTACCGTCACCGCCGATTGCAATTATGATGTCGCACAAAGATACGGCGGTGTCCTCATCGTGAAAATCAATTCTCAAGCTCTCAAAATACTTTTTAAGCTCAATAGGCATTGATATGTCAGCACCGAGAGAAATAAGCTCATTATATACATTTGTTGTTACTTCAAAGGCGTGTTTACGGGTCATATTTGAGTGAATATGTATTCGCATATTATTCGCCTCCGCTGAGCACATCGTGGGACTGTTTTACAATTTCTTCCGGTGTTCTTGTAAGGAGTGACTCTGATTCGTCGCTCTTTTCTATATAAATAAGGTATTCTATGTTGCCCTGAGGACCTTTGATAGGTGAATAATCAAGATTGAGCACCTTGAAACCCTGCTCAAGTACAAAATTATAAATGTTTGTAACAACTTCAGTATGAGTGCTGATTTCGCGAACAACGCCGTTTTTGCCGACTTTTTCTTTGCCTGCTTCAAACTGAGGTTTAATAAGACAAACTGCTCTTCCGCCGACCTTGAGAAGTTCTCGCATTGGCGGAATGATATGTTTCAGAGAGATGAAAGAAACATCGACACTTGCGAAATCAATTTCTTCGGGAATTTCCTCGTGAGTCACATAACGGAAATTGGTTCTTTCCATATTTACTACTCTTTCATCGCAGCGAAGCTTCCACGCAAGTTGACCATATCCGACATCTATTGAATAAACTTTTACAGCTCCGTTTATAAGCATACAGTCAGTGAAACCGCCTGTAGATGCACCTATATCCATACAGATACAGCCGTTAAGGTCAAGATAAAATTCTTTAACAGCTTTTTCAAGCTTATATCCGCCACGGCTGACATAAGGCATTTTTTCACCTCTGAGTTCAATACAGTCCTCAGCTTTTATGCTTGTACCAGCCTTGGTTTCTTTCTGACCGTTAACATAAACAAGACCCGCCATTATAAGAGCTTTGCCTTTTTCTCGGCTGTCAACAAAGCCTCTTTCAAGCATTGCCACATCAAGTCTGACTTTTTCAATCATATTAGTTCTCCGTTATTTTTTTAATTATAGCCTCGCTGTCGAGTTTGTACATATTTATCAAATCATCTATGCTTGCCTGAGGAGCAAACTTATCTTCAACTGCAGTTATGCTGTATTTTGCTCTGATACCTTTTTCCATCAGTACACTGCCGAGCTTTTCAGCAACACCACCGCTTTTCATACCCTCTTCAAAGAAATAAATTTCATTCTTATCTGAAAGTATATCAACAACTTGCTGTGGTATAGGCTTAATCTGATTAAGTGTAATTAAAAGTGTATCGACACCCTTTTCTTTAAGAGCATCCACAGCATCAATAGCTTCGCTTGTTATTCTGCCGTAAGTAACAATTACCTTGTCAGCGTCCTTGTTACCGTATAAGGCATACTCAATACAAGGGTATTCGAGCTTGGATACATTTTCTTTCTGCGCGCCTCTCGGATACCTTACGGCAACCGAAAAATCGTAACCGTAAAAAGCATTGTTTATATCAGCATTGAGGCTTCTGAAGCAGCAAGGCGAATACACCAATATATCAGGAATAGTATTAAGGAAAGCCACATCGAGCAAACCGTGATGTGTTTCACCGTCCTCGCCGACAAAACCCGCTCTGTCTATGGCGAAGATTATCTTTTGCTTTTGCAAAGATACATCGTGAACTATCTGATCGTAGCAACGCTGCAAGAAGGTTGAATATACAGCATAAACAGGCTTAAGGTTGTTTTTTGCAAGCCCCGAGGCGAAAGTCACAGCGTGTTCTTCAGCGATACCGACATCAAAAAATCTTTCGGGGTATTTCTTGCTGAATTCTTTAAGACCTGTGCCGATACCCATAGCAGCAGTGATAGCGCAGATTGTTTGGTCGTTATCGGCAAGCTCGCAAAGTCTTTTGCCGAATGCGTCAGAATAACTTTCTCCTGAAAGTTTATATTCGCCCGTATCGACATCAAATTTTGATATACCGTGATAAACACTCGGGTCTTTTTCTGCGTGCTCGTAACCTTTACCTTTAACCGTGATTACATGCAGTACCACAGGACCGTTTACCGCTTTGGCAGACTCAAATGCGTCACAGAGATTTTCAATATTGTGACCGTCGATGGGACCCATATATCTGTATCCTAAATCTTCAAAGAATGTGCTTTGAGTATAAAGCTTATTCTTGATATCGGTTTTAAGATTGTATATTTTAGTTGCAAGCTTATCACCGAACGGTAATTTTGAGATTACATTTTCAGTTCTTGCTTTAAAGCTGTAATATTCAGGTCTTGAGCGGATTACTGCAAGATATTTAGCAAAAGCACCAACGTTTTCTGAAATTGACATTTTATTATCGTTAAGCACTATGATGTGCTTAGCTTTACTTCTTCCGCCGTTGTTAAGAGCTTCGTAAACCATACCGCCGGTAAATGAGCCGTCACCGATTACACTGATTACATAACCTTTATTCTTATTGATAATATTAGCTTCAGCAAGACCTAAACCAGCAGATACAGATGTTCCGCTGTGTCCGCTGTAAAATATATCGTGTTCGCTTTCGCCGGGGCGGGAAAAACCTGAGATGCCGTCTTTGGTTCTGATTGTATCGAAATCTTTATATCTTCCCGTGAGAAGTTTATGGGTATAGCACTGATGACCTACATCAAAGACTATCTGATCTTCGGGTGAATTGAAAACCTTATGCATCGCAACGGATAATTCAACTGCGCCGAGATTTGAAGCGAGATGACCGCCGTTATTTGAAATTGTTGTAATGAGCTTGTCTCTTATTTCTTCACATAACAGCTCAAGACCTTGGAAATCCAACGTCTTTATATCTGATGGCTTATTAATTTCTGAAAGAATCTGATATTTCATTTTAATCGTCTCTTTTCAATTTTTACGACTGACAAGACTTGTAGCAAGACTCCTGAGAAAATCACCGTCTGAGCCGAAAATTTCAAGTGAATCAATAGCTTTATTTGTCAATTCATCTGCATATTTTTGTGATTCTTCGATGCCGAGAATTGAAACATAGGTTGATTTGTTACTGTCTGCATCACTGCCGATGGGTTTGCCGAGCTCTTTTTCGTCGCCGATAACATCAAGTATGTCGTCAACTATCTGGAAAGCATGTCCGAGACTTTCTGCATAAGATGCTGCAGCATCTGTCTGCTCTTTTGTACCGCCTGCGGCAACAACGCCCAGCAGTGCCGAGCACTTGATAAGAGCTCCCGTCTTAAGTGAATCCATTGTCTGAAGCACATCAAGACCGCAAGGTTTGTCCTCATTTTTTAGATCGACAACCTGACCTCCTATCATACCGTTAGCTCCCGCAAGAGAAGAAAGCAACCTGACAGCCTCAATTGCGGTTTCAGGCGATTTTTTTGCAATTTCAGACTCGGCAATAATTCCGAAAGCTCTTGTAAGAAGTCCGTCACCTGCTAAGAGTGCATATTCTTCACCAAATTTTTTGTGACATGAGGGCATACCGCGTCTCATATCATCATCATCCATACAAGGCAAATCATCGTGAATGAGTGAGTAGGTGTGAATCATTTCGATAGCAGCTGCAAGAGGTAAAGCATCTTTGATATTTCCGCCGCAAACCCTGCAAAATTCAAGCACCAGCATCGGTCTGATTCTTTTACCTCCGATACCGAGAGAGTATTTCATTGCATTGTGCACAATATCTTCGCCGAAAGAGCACTCACCTATTGAACTGTCGAGGTAATTATTTATAATTTCAATATATTCATTCATTGAATAATGTTTATTCATCTGAATCATCCTCTATCGTTAATTCTGATAATTCTGTAATTTTTTGCTTTGCGCCGTTGAGAGTCTTGTTGCAGAACGAAACAAGACCAACACCTTCTTCGTAAAGCTTAAGTGACATTTCAAGATCATATTCACCGCTTTCAAGGCTCTCTGAGATTTCTTTAAGTCTTAATAAAGCGGTATCGAGTGTATACATTTCCATAAGTTTATCCTTTCAAATTAGAGGGCGATGTCATCAACAGTGCACCTGAGTTCACCGTCGTGTAGTTTGATTTTGATTTTATCGCCTTGTTCGGTGTTTTTGCAAGATTTAATAGGTATTCCGTTATCGTCTTCTATTATACCGTAACCTCTTAAAAGCACCTTTAACGGACTGATTGCTTCAAGCCTTGAGGCATAATGTGAAATCGCATTAGTATAAAAATCTATTTTATTGTTAATCGTTGTTTTAATTTTTTCATCACATGCTGAAAGTAGCTGATGATAGAGGTTTATAGTGTTTTGCGGACTGTGTTTCTCCAGAATGTTTTTAGAAGCGAGAAGCCTTAGCTGATATTTTTCAAGTGTTCTTGAAATACCGATTTCAAGTGAATCCAGACACTTATCTACGGTGAATAATATTTCTCTGTAATCAGGCACACACAGCTCTGCGGCAGCTGATGGCGTTGGAGCTCTCAGGTCGCTGACAAAATCTGCAATTGTAAAGTCTGTTTCGTGGCCCACGGCTGAAATAACGGGAATCTTTGAGTTGTATATGGCCATAGCAACTATTTCTTCGTTGAATGCCCACAAATCCTCGATTGAGCCACCGCCTCTGCCGACAATCAGTACATCGGCAGCCGAATATTCATTGAATTTATCAATTGCAGCAGCTATCTGTGGGGCAGCGGCATCGCCTTGCACCTGAACACCTTCAAAAACTATTTCAGCTAAAGGATATCTTCTTTCAAGTACGCTGAGAATATCCTGAATAGCCGCACCTGTAGGTGAAGTAATAACACCTATTTTCGACGGTGTTTCCGGGATAGGCTTTTTGTGCTCCTGTCTGAAAAGCCCCATATCTTCAAGCTTTGATTTTAACTGCTCAAAAGCAAGAGTAAGTTCGCCAAAACCGTCGGGAATCATATCGTCACAGTAAATCTGATATACTCCGTCTCTGTCGTAAACACTGATGCTGCAGCGAATAAGAACCTTCATTCCGTTTTCGGGAGTAAACTTTAAACGTGAGGCTGCATTACGGAACATAACAGCTTTAAGACAACTGTTTTCATCCTTGAGGGTGAAATATAAATGCCCGCTTCTGTAATGGTTTGTGAAGTTGGAAATTTCACCTTCAACATAGATATTTTTTAGGTTAATATCCTGCTCAATCAAAGACTTTATATATGTATTGATCTGACTGACCGTTAAAATGGTTGACATTAATATATTTTCTCCTGAAACGCGGCAAATCTGCACCACCGCAAGGTGACGCAAACGCCTGAATAATTATTATTATCTTACTTTTTTAGCAATTGCACCAAGCACACCGTTAACGTATGATGCGTCTTCATTGCTTGCATACTTTTTAGTGATTTCAACTGCTTCATTGATTGCGACGCCGACAGGCACGTCAGTAAACATAAGTTCACACACTGCAAGACGAAGTATAGCACGTGAAACACGTGAAATTCTCTTTGCAGACCAACCAACAAGATTTTCATTGATCGCTGCGTCGATTGCTTCAATGTTATCATAAACCTTACGAGCTAAGGTTTCAGCAAAAGCATTTTCAGGGAAAAGCTCAAGTTCGAGAGCATTTTCGATAAGCTCAATAACTGTCATATCTTCCTGAAATCCCTTTTCAAAAACAAGTATGAAAGCTAATTCTCTGGATTCGTGTCTTGTCATATTATTTATCCTTCCTTATCGGCAAACTGATGTAACCGATTCATTTATATAATCTGTAACATTATAACATCATTTTTCAAAAGGTACAACTATTTTGCCTCAATTATTGTTAAATTTTCTGAAGAAATTTCTGTATTTTTTTCGATTATTTCTGTAATTTGCAGTATAAGAAGGTCATTTAGTGTATTTTTTTTCAAAATAACCTGACAGGTTCCTTTGTTTATTATCACAAGACACTCCCCTGCTGTTTTTGCACTTATCAAATTTTCTACATCTGTTTCGGTTTTAATATCTGCCTGAAAATCACTGAGAAGTAAGGTTACTGTTTTCTTTGTATCACTGTCTAAGCTATCGCTTTCGATTATATCTTTTATGTTATCGATGATTGCATCGTGGGATTGTTGTCTCTTGAGTTTAGCTTGTGCAAAATATTCGCTCTCGGATGCTGAGTTTTCACTGCTTTCACTACTTTTTGCGGTGGTTGTTGAAGCGGCAGTGGTACCACCGACATAAAGTGAATCGCCGAGATTTCCGCTTACAGCCTGAGTAGTGACCGTATCATCGCCAAGGTCAGGTGTGTTTGTGTAGTACCAATTCACAGCAACAGCTGCCCCTAAAGCAACAATAAGAGTGGCTGTAAGAACTTGTTTACTTTTAAAAATCATAATATGAAATCCTCCTAATTTGCCATTGCGGCAACACTTATATTGTTTGAATTTATATCAAACAGAGCTGATAATGAAGTAATTATTTGACCTTTGACTATCGGTTTGTTTCCGCCTTGACACACAACTGCAATACCCTTGATTTCAGGCGCGAAAGATTTGATTTTCATGCCTTCCTCTTTTTCACCCGTATCCAATATTACATATTCACCTGAAAAATCTGTTTCACCCTGATTGTTCATTTTTTCGTCTTTGTCTATAGCGTACTCAGTCTCATTGAAACTTTTATATGTAATCATAACTTTACATTTGCCTGCACCTTCAATGGTTTCAATTAGATTTTCTACTTCAATCGCCAGATCGTGTTCATTGAGTATGCTGTTTATTTCGTAATTCCTACTGTCAATTTCGGTGTTGTCCGCTTCAGAATCTGACAGTAAAATCATAAGCATTCCCGCCAAACCAAGCATTATAACAATCAGTGCCTTTTTATCTTTTTTCAACCTGTCAAAGAGCTTCATCAGTTCATCCTTATTCATTTATTCCTCCTTCAAAAATCAAAACCGATTCTTTGAAACCTAATGCAGTACAAATATTTATGATTTTTTCTTGTGAGTTATCGTTATTCAACAGTTTAATCGTTATGTTTTCTACTTCCAACCTATCATCTGTTATCGTGCATTTGCATTCAAAACTGCAATCCAATCCTTGCTCCGCACTTTTTTCCGACAGTAAAGTTTCTATAGTTTTTTCAGCGGATTTTTTCATTGTATCAACTGCGTATCTGTCAAGGTTTTCACTAACCTGATAGTTATCGGTTAAATAATCTTCCAAATTAAAATCTACACCTTTGAATGATATGATCGGTTGAATAACCGCATAAATCAATATAACACTTGTAACAACCTTGAAAATATTTTTCTGTGAACTTTCAGGTACAATATAAAGCAAAATACCACTGATAATAGATATTGCCGAAACAGTAAGTATCCATTGTCTGTTTTTATCCATAGGTTTATCCTCCGTTTTTAACAGAAAGCAGAATTCCCGTAGAAATAATAAGAATAAACATTTCAAATACACATAACAGCAATAAAATTCTGATGCCGCAAGCAAAACATTTCAATACATCTCCGGCTTTTGTGGCTAAAACTGCATCGGCTACATAACTCAGCATTGAAAACATCACATAATATGTAAGAGTTTCGAAAATAATAGGCGTATTAATGATGATAATTACGAGAATACCGATAACAGATACAGAGCCTTTGATTATATTTATACTGCCGAGTAACGACGAATATGCATCGCTAATAGATGAACCTACAACAGGTATCAGAGAACCTATTAAAAATCTTATACTCTTAACCGATATACCGTCTAAAGAAACAGAAAGGATATTTTTTATACTCAGAAACCCTGAAAACAACGAAGCGGTTAAACCGAGTGTAATACTTACAAATTTATTTATAGCCGATATCATTCTTGATACGTTGATATTGCCGTTAAGAGTAAAAGATATGCTCAAGCAGTAAAATGCACCTAACATATCAGTTAAACCCGAGGTAAGTATGTAAGAAATAAACTCTGCAAAAACAATGACTAATGTATTATAAGTAAGAGCGCTTGCAGGGTTTCCGCTCAGGGAAACAATAAACGTATAAATCGGCACAAAGGACAGCATAAATTTTCCGCTTGTTTGCAAAACGCTCACAACGGCACTTAAACTTGCAGATGTTGCATTAACGGCAATTACGGTCAAAACAATTACACTTAATAAAGATATAAAATTTCCTTGAGAGTCTTTAATAAAAAGCGCTGAAACAACACCGGTTAATAAAACAACACAAAACAATTCATAGAAAGTTTTAAGTGATATTTTGATTTTTTCTTTTAAGGTATTGCTGAAAAATTTGCCAATATTATCAAAAGAGATATTGTAAACGTTTTCGAAAGTAAATTCGTCTATACCTATATATTCAAGAATATCCGAAACATCATTATCTATTGCATCGGCAAGGTCCTTTTTAATTTCGCTTTCAAGACTGTTAATGTATTCAAATTCTACAGCCGACACATAAAATATTGATAAGCTGAAGACCAAAAATAATATAAACGGTAAAATATAATACTTTTTCATTTTATAAAAGCTGAGGCAGTTTTAATTATATTTTCAATAAAAGGCAATGCAAAGACGAGAAGTATAATTTTCGTGGCAAAATCTATAATATCTCCGATTGATTTGTTTCCGCTTTCTTTGCATATATCAGTTGCAAATTTCGACAGGATGCAAACTGCGGCACTTTTGTATAGGCAGGTAAGCATTTTGCTCGAGTTAGAATTAAAATTCATCAGGTCAGTCAGAGTGTTTATAGATGTGGTTATTTCGTCAAAAATCAAAACGATTATAAATATAATAAAAGTCAGATTGATGATAAGCGAAAAAACACCTTGTTTATCCTTGAGTAGAAGATTTATAATGCAAATACAAATACCTGTGAATATAATTTTAGTTATCATATCAGAAATCAATTATTCCTCTCACTTTTGAAAACAAGTCCTCAATTTCCGGTATGACCATCACTACTACCAATATTATTCCCGCAAGAGTTAACAGCATTGCATATTCACCTTTATCTGATTTTGCAAGTATCTGATTCATAACGGCAACTATAATGCCAATTGCCGCAATTTTGAATATTAAATCAACTTCCATAATATCCTCCGTCAGTTTATATTGCCATAATAAAAATCATACATCCCGCAAGTGCCGATACAGATATTGATATATTCCCGTATTTTCGTTGCTTTGCTTTAGCTTCAATCAAAAAGTTTTCGAAATATTCGCTGTGTATATTTAATATGTTAATCTGATTGCTCAAATTGCTTGTTCCTAAATTTTCACCTAAATGCAACAATTTATCTGTTTCATCTCTCTTATAACAATGTGAATGTGTAATCGCTTTTTTCCATGCAATCGGAAAATCAAAACCTGATTCAATTAAATTGCAACATTCGTTTAAAAAATCTAGTTTACCGAAATAGACCTTGGATTTCATTTGTTTTATCATTTCATAAACCGGCATATTAAGATATTCAAGCTGTATCTTCATTTCGCTTATCAGCAGCAATGTATTTTCTAATATTGATATACGTTTTTTCAGCTTAATAGAATAGGCTGTTCCCATATAAATCAGACTTGTCCACAGTAAACCTGCGCCTAACAATTTCATCACGGAGCTCCTTTGTATCATAAACAGCTTTGATCGAGCCGAGACATTCACCTGAATTGAGTAAAACAAGTTTATCAAAAGAATATGTATTGAGGAGTAATTCGATTTGCGGTCTGAAAATAATCTCTTCGTAATCACAGGCGTGAATTGTTACTATAAATTTCACACCCGAATTTACTCCGAGGCGAATCGCTTCGATTTCGCTGTTCTCTGCAACCTCGTCGATTGCAATGATATCCGGAGACATAGTTTTTATTGCTGTTATTATTGCTTGATTTTTAGGGTAACAGCTAAACACATCGCTGTTAATGCCGATATCATTCTGTGCTACCGAACCGTTCATACAGGCAATTTCCTGTCTTTCATCAATAACACTTACCTTATAGGCTTTTCCGTAAACGTTTGTTGAAAGACGCCTTATAAGATCACGCAGGACTGTTGTTTTACCGCTCGACGGCGGACCAGCTATTATACAGCTTACTGCCTGATTGCTGAAAAGGTTATCAATTATTGCATCACTGCACCCCTTCACCTCTCGGGATACCCTGATGTTAATTCCGCTTACATCTCTCACTGATGTTATAACACCTTCGCTATTTGTTACTGCTGTGCCGACAATCCCGGCTCGATGACCGCCCTGAATGGTTATATACCCGTTAATAATAGAGCCAAGGTGGCTATGTACCGAATAACAGCAAAGTCGGTTAAAGGTGTCGGTTATTATTTCTGCAGATGCTGTAAAGTTTTCATCTATACTTACACCGTTGGTTCCTGCGTTAAGAAGACAATAGGTGCCGTATTTTCCGTAAAGTATTACAGGTCTTCCGCTTCTGAGCCTTATTTCATAGGTTTGTATTTTAATGTATGTAGGCAAATCGAGAAGCAATCTTTTAAGTTCACCGCCTATTACGCTGACTGCACTGTCAAATCTTTTTTCATCAGATACTTTGTCCATTTTTTCACCTTCAATTTTTTGAGATATTAAAGATTATTCATACCGACAATAATATAGAACAAAAATTATTAAATTAATAAAATCGACTTGAAGTTGTTTAAGATTTAATGTATCATATGTTATGTATATTTTTACCACAAGAAAGAAGGCACGTAATGGTTAAGAAAATCAATAAAATATGGGATGATAACAGATATATTATTTATGCTTTTCTTGCTGCTGCAGGAACAATGTTGATAATATATTTCTGCAATTCAATGGTACCCTTTGGCGATAAAACTATTCTCAGAATGGATCTTTATCATCAGTACGGACCTTTGTTTGCGGAACTTTACGAAAGAATAATGAACGGCGCTTCTCTTACATACTCGTGGATATCGGGTCTCGGAAGCTGTTTTTTAGGTAATTATTTCAATTATCTTTCAAGCCCTCTCGGAGCAATTGTTTTGTTTTTCGGCCATAAAAATATAACCGAAGCTATTGCAACAATGATTCTTTTAAAAGCCGCTTTATCCGCTTCAACTTTTACTTATTATATTAAGCGTTCTCTTAAAAGTCAGTCATTTGCAACTACTGCATTCGGCATACTTTATGCTTTTTGCGGATATATGCTCGCTTATTATTGGAACGTTATGTGGCTTGATGCTATGGTACTTTTACCGGTTGTTTTGCTCGGTATTGAAAGAATCATCAACCACGGCAAACCTACCACTTATATTGTCGGTCTTGCATTGACAATGTTTTCTAACTATTATATGTCATATATGCTTTGCATTTTCTCTGTAATATATTTCATTTATTATTTTGCTTGCAATAACAATTTAAGTTCACTTGTTAATCACAGAGCGAAAACCAAAGGTTTTGTTCAAACTTTGGCAAACAACAAATTTCTCAGAACAGGAACAATTTTTGCTTTAGCTTCATTTGCAGCTGCAGGTCTTATGGCTTGTGTACTGTTACCGGTATACGGTGTGCTTAAATCAAGCTCAGCCACATCGGGAACTTTCCCTGATGACTTTAAAACTTATTTTAATTTCTTTGACTTTTTTGCTAATCATTTTGCCGGTTTAACCACAACAATCAGAAGCAGTGGAGAAGACGTACTCCCGAATATTTATTGCGGTGTTCTTACAATAATTCTTGCACCTTTATATTTCTTCACAAAAACCATCTCCAAGAAAGAAAAAATCGCTACAATAATCTTACTCGGCACATTATTTGTCAGCTTCAATATTAACACTCTTAACTATATCTGGCACGGCTTTCACTTCCCCAATGACCTGCCTTACAGACAGTCGTTTATATATTCGTTTGTACTTCTTGTAATTGCGTATAAAACATTTATAAGACTTAAAGAATTCAAATCCGTACATTTTGCAATTGTCGGTGTTGCACTTTTATCTTTTGTTGTCCTCACCCAGGAACTCACATCTAAAAACGTAACCGACAGTACCGTTATCTTTACAATGATTCTTATAGTACTTTATGTTCTCGTACTGGCAATTTTCAAGGATAAAAAATATCAGGCCGCCTCTGTTGCAGCCTTGCTTGTTGTTTGCGTTTGCAGCGAAGCCGTTATGTGCGATACAACTGCTGTGAGTATTTCAGTAGACAAGACACCGTATGTTTCCGATTTGGAAGAGTTTGAAGATATAAAAGAACAGCTTGATACCATTGAAGACGGTAATTTTTATCGCATGGAGCTAACTGATCTTCGCACTCGTATGGATCCGTCCTGGTA
>JAZRDY010000155.1:0-2745 GCA_045660525.1 Acutalibacteraceae bacterium
CGCTTTTTAAAGTGCTTCGCAGTTTCGTAAGAACTAAAAATTTCTTGTATTGAAGCCACAAAACGCAGCAAGGCTGTCGCCTTGCGAGGCTTTTGGCAAAAATGCGAGGAATTTTGTTCGAGAAACAAATACTTCCTTATGAGGCGTTGGCGTAATACCGCAGTTTTTTAGTTTATTTAAAGTTGCGATATTATTATTAATTTATCAAAAGTCAATAATGGCTTTTGATTGAAATTATTTAACTTTTGAGCTATAATAAAAACATTATTTATTCAGGAGGTATATATGAGACTTTTATTAGCAGAAGATGAAAAAGAATTATCAAAGGCTCTTTGTGCAATTCTTAAACATAACAATTATTCCGTCGATGCTGTTTTCAACGGTCAGGACGCTCTTGATTACGGTCTTTGCGAAAACTATGACGGTATTATTCTCGATATAATGATGCCCAAGAAAAACGGTCTTGAGGTGCTCAAAGAACTTCGCGAAAACGGCATTTCTACCCCCGTACTTATGCTGACAGCAAAAGCAGAAGTTGAAGACAGAATACTCGGTCTTGATATGGGTGCTGACGATTACCTTACAAAGCCCTTTTCAATGGGTGAGCTTCTTGCAAGAATCAGAGCAATCACCAGAAGAAAATCTGAATTTTCACCCAACCTGCTCTCGTCAGGCAATCTTTCTCTCAACAGAGAAACCTTTGAGCTCAGTGTCGGCAACAACTCCATAAGACTCGGCAACAAAGAATTTCAGATGATGGAAATGCTTATGTCCAACCCGGGCAGACTCATTTCTACCGAACAGTTTATGGAAAGAATATGGGGTTATGAAACTGAAGCCGAAATCAATGTAGTCTGGGTATATATATCATACCTTCGTAAAAAGCTTTCAAATCTCGGGGCAAAGCTTGAAATAAAAGCTGTAAGAGGTGTAGGTTACACCCTTGAAGAAACGCCTTAAAATCAACGGAAAGGAGAAAGCAAAGCTATGCCTTTGCAAAAAATCCTATGCTGAAAAAACTGCAAAAAAGCTTTATGGCTATTGCTATGTTTGCTCTGACTTCTCTCGTTCTGGTACAATCTCTTGCCGTTAACATCATAAATATATCACAGATGGATATGGATATACGTGCCATACTCAAAACAATAGAAAGTAACGGCGGAGTTCTGCCTAATTCATACATCGAAACATCAGGACAAGTAACAAATTTCTTCAAGCCCTTCGGAGAGATGCATCTGAACATAGAAACTCCTTATTCAACAAGATATTTTGTTGTGGAGCTCAAGGATAATCTTGTAACAAAAATATCAACTGAGCATATTGCCGCTGTCGATAATACAAAAGCTCTTGAATATGCCCACGCTGTTTATAAAGAAAACAAACCCGGCTTCGGTACAATAGATGTTTACAGATACTATTACACCACAGACGGACATCATTCTATGATTATTTTCCTGGATTGGCAACACGACCTTGCACGTTGTCTTGCATTGGCATTTATATCAATGTTTGTCAGCATTATAACAATCAGTGTGTTAGCTATAATGGTTTATTGGCTGTCTAAAAAAGCTATGAAGCCCGTTGCCGACAGTATAGAAAAGCAAAAGCAATTTATCACCGACGCAAGCCACGAGCTAAAAACTCCGCTGACTATAATTGCCGCCAACGCAGAGGTACTCGAAATGTGCGAAGGCAAAAACGAATGGACAACAAGTATAAAAAATCAGACAACCCGACTCAGCCATCTTGTCAAAAATCTTGTTGAACTTTCAAAGCTCAATGAAATGCAGGACGAAAACAGCCGAAGCAATTTCAACATCTCATCAGCCTTTCTTGACACTGTTTCCAATTTTGAAACAAGCGCCGCTGTATCTAATAAAAACTTCTCTTTTTCGGCAACTGATGATCTTTTCTATTACGGCAATGAGATGGAAATAAGACAGCTCATCACTATACTTTGCGACAATGCTATCAAGTACACTGACGAGTGCGGATATATTAAACTTAACCTTTATAAGTCGGGCAAAAACATCATAATTGAAAGCTACAACACCTGCGAATATATTGATCCTAAAACTGTCTCTCACCTCTTTGACAGATTTTACAGAGCTGACTCCTCGAGAGCGAGAGACTCCAAAACAGGCGGATACGGTATCGGTCTTTCAATAGCTCAGGCAATCGTACACAGACATAAGGGTAAGATCAAGGTATTCACTTCGGGTACAACAGGTATTACCTTTAAAATTACACTTTAATAAATATATACAAATAAAAGAGCGGGTAGGCGTTGACCTACTCGCCTTAACTTTGTCGCGTTATATAATCATAATTATATTGTCCTCGCCGGACAGGCGTTACTTTTTGCTATCGCCCAAAAAGTAACCAAAAAGACGATGATGCTCTATCTTGACAAAAGCGCAAAAAAGTGATAAATTATATTATTGTAAAAATATACAGAAAGATTGGTGAAACAATGTCAGGCCATTCAAAATGGAGTACCATTAAAAGAAAAAAAGAAAAGACCGACGGCGCAAGAGCAAAGGTCTTCACTAAAATAGGCAGAGAAATCGCAGTTGCAGTTCGTGACGGCGGTCCCGACCCTGCATCAAACTCAAAGCTTAAGGATGTTATCGCTAAGGCTAAGGCAAACAACGTGCCCAACGACAACATCGAAAGAATCATCAAAAAAGCAAGCGGCGAAACCGGCGGCAATAACTACGAAGAAATTATGTATGAAGGCTATGG
>JAZRDY010000156.1:0-1508 GCA_045660525.1 Acutalibacteraceae bacterium
ATTCACTGCCGCTCCTACTTCGAATCCCCGTTATAGTTTCATATTTAAAATTAAAAAGCACCTACTTTTTAGTAAGTGCTTTTTGCTGGTGACTCACCGGGGATTCGAACCCCGGACACCTTGATTAAAAGTCAAGTGCTCTGCCAACTGAGCTAGTGAATCATTTTCAACAGCTTTTATATTTTACTCGAAAGGTAGTTAAATGTCAATACTTTTATAAGAAATTTTTGTTATTTTCTATCATTTGTTATTTTTAACCGAAAAGATTAATTTATGCGTGTAAAAAATATCATATATGTTTAGAATAGACCACTGTAACTGTTGCAATCAAAATAAATGTGTGATAAAATTATAAGGCAAACTTGAAAGGATATGATTTTTATGAAATATGTAGTTGTATTATACGACGGTATGGCTGACTATCCCGTACCCGCCCTTGACGGCAAAACACCTATGATGTGTGCAAATAAACCTCTTTTTGATATGCTTGGCAAAAAGAGTGAGGTAGGTCTTGTTAAAACCGTTCACGACACACTCAAACCCGGCAGTGATGTTGCCAATATGAGTGTTATGGGTTTTGACCCTATGAAATATTACACAGGCCGTTCACCTCTTGAAGCGGTCAGCATCGGTGTTAAGCTCGAAGATACAGATGTAACTCTCAGATGTAACATTGTTACTGTCTCTGATGAAGAAAACTATGAAGATAAAACAATGGTTGACTATTCGGCAGGCGATATCTCATCAGAAGAAGCTGCTGAACTTATCAAGAGTGTTCAGGAAGCATTCGGCAATGAGACTTATACATATTATAGCGGTGTCAGTTATCGCCACTGTCTTGTGGTACGCGAGGGAACAACAGATCTCGGTAATATGACCCCGCCCCACGACATCAGCGGCAGAGTAGTAGGCGAGTACCTCAGCACTCACGAAAACGCAAAAGAGCTTATCGCTATGATGAAAAAGAGCTATGATGTGCTGAAAAATCATCCCGTTAACCTTAAGAGAATAGCTGAGGGTAAGCGTCCCGGTAACTCAATATGGCTCTGGGGTGAGGGCAATAAGCCTATACTTCCCACCTTTGAAAGTCTTTACGGCATAAAGGGCAGTGTTATTTCAGCTGTTGACCTGCTTAAGGGTATCGGTATCAGTGCTGATATGAGTGTACCTGAGGTTGAGGGTGCAACAGGCTATATTGATACTAACTTTGAGGGTAAGGCAAAATGTGCTCTCGAAGAGCTTGAAAACGGCTGTGATCTTGTTTATATTCACATTGAAGCTCCCGACGAGTGCGGACACCGAGATGAACCCGAAAACAAAGTGCGTGCCATTGAGCTTATTGACGAAAGAGTTATGTCAATTCTGCTCGAGGGTCTCGAGAAATATGATGATTACAAGATTATGATTCTTCCCGATCATCCCACACCTATTGTTACAAAGACTCATGCGAGAGATCCTGTACCTTATATGATTTATCAGAAGAGTGCACCTAAGCAGGGTGTTGAGAC
>JAZRDY010000157.1:0-5201 GCA_045660525.1 Acutalibacteraceae bacterium
GCAGCAACAAGACCGTTAACAAGCTTTTCGCCCTTTTCCTTGAACATCTTAGGTGTATCAAGAGCCTTCATCTTGTTGATGTTAGCAATACAAGCTGCGAAAGGTACAGCTGAAAGCCAGTATGAACCTGTGTATGCAAGAGCACTCATTGAGCCCTTGAGGAATTCCTTACCGCAGATAGCTGACATATTGTAACCGTTTGCGAGAGCTTTACAGAAGCAGATAAGGTCAGCTTCAAAGCCGAAATAGTGGTCTGAACCTGCAAGGTCAAGACGGAAGCCTGCACGTACGTCGTCAATGATAAGAACGATGTCGTTGTCTGTACAGATCTTTCTTACCTGCTGCCAGAAGCCTTTTTCGGGGAATACGTTATCGTGGAAGTTACCGTGGTCATAGGGCTGAGCTATGATACAAGCGATTTCGCCCTTGTTTTCAGCGATTGTCTTTTCAAGAAGGGGGATATCATTCCAGGGAAGCATAATGTTGTTAGCAACATCTTCGGGAATAACACCGGGATAGTCAATCTTCTGACACCAGGGTGAAACGCCGTGGTAGTAGCCCTTGAACATAATAACCTTCTTGCGATGTGTGTATGCTCTTGCGCACATGATAGCGCCCTGAGTAGCATCGTTACCGTTTTTAGCAAAGAATGCCCAGTCAGCACTTGCAACTGTGTCAACGAGAAGCTCAGCACATTCAAGCATTACCTTAGCGGGCTGAGTTGTACAGTTACCGAGAGCCATCTGCTTTGCAGCAGCAGCGTCAACGTCGGGATCGCAGTAACCGAGTACGTTAGGACCGTATGCGCACATATAGTCGATGAACTTGTTGCCGTCAACGTCCCAGATATATGTACCCTTTGCTTTTTCAGCAAACATGGGCCACTTGCTTACGGGAATAAACTGACCTTCTGCGGGGCCGAGGTGACCATAGATACCTGAAGGAATAACCTTTGTTGCTCTATTGAAAAGCTCTGTGCTTTTATCATATTTATAAACGGGAAAACTCATGATTATACCTCCTTATGCAAGATACAGAGCTACTCTGTCGAGTATTCTGTTTACATTATCAACCATACTGATAAGACCAACGATACTGATAGTACCCTTACCAACTTCAGCAATTGAGTTAACTTTGCCGTCGAAGAGGTCTCTTGCAAGATGGATATTATCGAATTCCATCTTAGCACGGAACTTAGCAGGTTTTTCTTTGATTGTTACCAGGTGATGATTCTTAACTACGATCTGAGCGCTTACGCAATCCTTGATTGCAACTTCAACGATACCGTCATCGATGAGGCTTGCGCTGAACTTACCGATAGCGTCGTTGTTACCGATCTGTGAAAGAGCAACAGTTATAAGATAGAACATAAGCTTTGTGCTGATTTCAAAGAATTTCTCGTCCTTAAGATCTTCTTCGCTGGGTCTGAGGTAAGCTGTAAGCTTATCTGTAAGCGGAATGAACTTGTTAAGCAGGAAACCTATCTTTGAAAAGCCTTTACAAGGAATAGGTGTTACGGTACCATCGATCATTCCGTTGAATTTTTCGCATGAGGAGAAGGGAAGAAGAACGTCGCAATCTTTGATACCCTGTTCCATTCTGCATCTGCCGTTTTTGAAAGTGATAGTTGCGCTGGGGCCGTCTGTTACTGCAAGAGCCACAGAAACGGGTTTCTTTGTCATCGCCAACGCACTTGCTTCACTGTCAAGCTCGCAGAGATTTTCAAGTGTGCCGAGAATAGCATACATATTGATATATGCTAAGGTTTTTGCATCTGTCATGTATATCCTCCTTTGTTTAAGCATCAGCTCACAAGCACGCGTGGTGATACCTATAGTTATACGCATCTATTTTAGCAAAAATAGGCATTTATGTCAATGCTTTCATCGCATTAAATCGCAACAATTTCAGCCAATCAGATTTTTTATCCGTACGCGTTCCACCAAAGAAAAAAACGGCAGGATTTATCCCGCCGTTTTGGTATTTAATTTAGTGTTTCGCTCCGCAAGCGCAGACTTTATTCATTCCGAAGAACTTCTGGAAGAAGTTGATGATTTTGAAGATAAGTCCTGCAATGCCGCCTTTATGGCAGTTGCAAGAGCAGTTATCTTTAGAGTCTGGGGTATCAGAAGTTGAAGATGATATTCCACAACCGTCACACTTACCGTCAAAGTTGTTATCCTTATGACCCAAGGCTGCAACAGTTTGCTGAGCCACTGTAACAGCACCGCAAACAGAGCAGTGTTTGCCATCGGTTAAACCTGTTTTAGTACAGGTTGCCGACACCGCTTTGTCGATAACTTCTGTGTGAGCTTTTTTAGCAACAGTCTGCTGTGCAACTGTGATTATGCCACAAACTGAACACTTTTTGCCCTCTGTGAGACCTGTCTTTGTGCAGGTAGCAGAAACTGCAGGAATAGTTGTGTTTTTATTGTGGGATGCTTTTGCTATTGACTCGGTATAGCTTGCACCGCAGGAGCATTTATAGGTTTTTACGCCTTCTTTTGTGCAGGTCGGTTGAGTAGTGATAGTCAAACTATAATTATGGCTATGACCTTTAGTTGTAAAATCTAAAGTAGTTGATTGATATTCAACACCGTTTACAACTATAAAAATTTTATAATAATATTTTGTTCCCGGAGAAAGTGTTATCCCGTTTTCGTTGAAATTATACCAAATCCTTACAGTGTTGGCATAAACATTTTCAACAATTCTTGTCATATTAGATGTACTTGTGCCATAATAACAACCCGCCTGCTGAATATATGTATTGTATATAGTCGCAATTATAGTTGCATTTGTTTCAGTTTCACCTTCATGCCAAAGACCAGAAAAGTAAGTCGGTTCGGTTGGGGTTGAAGACCAATTAGGACGAATAACACCCCAATAAGGATTTGATAAACCATTATACTTATATGTTACCTTTGTTACATAATATTTATTGTCAAAATTCTGGTGATAATGCACCCTGTCACTTTCATAGATAGCAACATGACCATAATTGTTGTATCCGCCGGTGTATACCAAAATATCACCTTTCTGAGGTTGTGCGCCTTGAAGTCTCTGCCAACCTGAAGGCAATGTGTTCCAGGTATAATCTGAACCATTTCCGCTGACGGGACTTACACCTAAGTAAGAATAGTAAGCTTTGACTAAATCTACACACTGATAAGGCTGTCCTGAAGGGTATCCGTCAGTATCAATACTCTTTCCCACCTGAGACTGCACCCAGCTGATAGCGTCCGCCTGACTCTTAGATGTTGCACTTGCCTCAATGCCTAAATTTGTCATAGACACAACGTTCAGGCATAAAATCAACAGCAAACTTAAAATTTTCTTTGCTTTTTTCATTTGTTTTTTTCCTCCATTTTACATAGTATCCTAATTATACTCAACATATTAAGTATAGTCAAGAGATTAAGTATGATAATATCTAATTGGTGATATAAATGATTTCATACGAACCCTTTTATGAAACCCTTTTGAAAAAAGGCGTTACTGAATATAATCTGATTTTCAAGCAAGGCTTTTCAGCAAACACCTTTCACAGAATGAAAAAAGGCGAAGCAATAAACACAAAAACACTCGATGCTCTCTGTTATGCACTCGATTGCGAAGTAAGCGATATAATAAAATTTATAAAAGAATAACACTCGAAACGCCATTTATGGTTTCGAGTGTTTTATTTCTTGTGGTGGGACTCTGTCCCACACCCCACAAGCTTTTGAAAAAGCTTGACCAAAACTTTAGTTGTTCTCTTTTTCTTCGGCGGGTTTCATCTTCCCTCCACCGCACATTTACCCGCGTCCCAACAAAGCAAAAAGGCGGGCAGGATTTAACCTGCACCGCCAAATTTTATTGCAATTCCGAGATTTTTAATCCTTAAGCACTTCTTTGTACATCTTGATGTACTCATTTGCGCTCTTGCCCCAGCTGAAGTCGCAATTCATAGCTCTGTCAACTAAGATATCCCAGCCTTCCTTGTTCCAGTAAGCATCAACACCTCTTCTGATTGCACCAAGCATATCGTGAGCATTGTATGTCTTAAAGGTGAAGCCGTTACCCTCGCCGTCACCGCTATCTGTGATTGAGTCGCGAAGACCGCCTGTTTCTCTGACGATGGGCACTGTACCATAACGAAGAGCTACCATCTGTGAAAGACCGCAGGGCTCGCTCTTTGAAGGCATAAGGAAGAGGTCTGCGCCGGCATATATCTTTCTTGCAAGAGAGGGGATAAAGCCGATAGTTACTGCAAGCTTATCGGGATATTTAGTCTGCATCTCTCTGAAGAAGTTTTCATACTGCCAGTCACCTGAACCTACAACTGTAATCTGAACATCTGTTGTATAAAGAAGCTCGTCAAGAATGCCCTTGATGAGGTCGAGACCCTTGTGTGATACGAGTCTTGTTACAAGACCGATAATGGGGGTATCTGCCTTTTGGGGGAGACCCATTTCTTTTTGAAGAGCTTTCTTGTTTTCAGCCTTGCCTGCTTTTACATCGGCAACACCGTAATTCTTTACGATTGCCTTGTCAGTTTCGGGGTTATAGTTGTCAACGTCGATACCGTTGAGTATACCCTGAAGCTTCCACTGACGTTCACGAAGAATAGTATCAAGACCGTGGCTGTACCAAGGATCGAGGATTTCACCTGCATATGAGGGTGAAACTGTTGTAACCTTATTCGCACACTCGATAGCACCCTTCATAAAGTTAACATCACCGTCGTATTCAACAACTGAAGTATCTGCAGGGTTAAGACCGATAACATCGCCCACAAGCTCCATACCGTATGTGCCCTGATACTGAATGTTGTGAATGGTAAATACAGTCTTGATACCCTGATACCAGGGATCTTTGCTGTAAAGAGTTGTATAGAATACGGGAGTGAGTGCTGACTGCCAGTCATTACAGTGGATAATGTCAGGCTTGAAGTCAACAACGGGAAGAATTTCAAGCACTGCACGAGCGAAGAATGTGAATCTTTCAGCATCGTCATAGTGACCGTAGATTGTGTCACGCTTGAAATAGTACTGATTATCGATGAGGTAGTAAATTACGCCCTCATGCTTAGCCTGGAAGATACCGCAATACTGTCTTCTCCAGGCTACGGGTACCGAAATCTTAGTGACAAAAGTCATCTTATCTTTAAGCTCCTGCTTGATTGTGTCATACAGAGGCATAACAACACGGCAACCGAT
>JAZRDY010000158.1:0-5283 GCA_045660525.1 Acutalibacteraceae bacterium
GCATCGACCTTGACATCTTCAAGCCAAGCGAAAGCGATTTCAGAGAAAATTATGGTATTAAAGATGAGTTTGTGATTCTTGGTGTAGCTTTTAACTGGGACGAAAGAAAGGGCGTCGATGTGTTCTGCGACCTTGCCGGTACCCTGCCGAATGATTGCAGAATAGTTCTTGTGGGTACCAACGAAAACACAAGAAAGTGTCTGCCGTCAAATATTATAGCTATCGACAGAACTGAAAATCAGACACAGCTTGCCGAAATATATTCTGCCTGCGACCTTTTTGTCAATGCCACAAGAGAAGACACGTTCCCTACTGTTAATATTGAGTCTCTTGCCTGCGGTACTCCCGTATTGACTTTTGAGACGGGAGGCAGTACAGAAATTATTGATAGTACCTGCGGTATGTCTGTGAAAAAGAATGATACAGATGCTTTGAGAAAAGCAGTACTGACGATAAAGGAAAGCAGACCCTTTAGTGAAGAAGCCTGCCTGAAAAAATCGGCAGAATATCAAAAAGACGATAAGTTTAAAGAGTATGCGGATATATATTTCCAAAAATAACACAAAGGCGGTAAGGTAAAACTTGCCGCTTTAACTTTTGCAAAACTATTGACAAACAGCCTCGGGAGAGTTATAATATAGTCAAACGAACAAACGTTCGCAAGAAAGGACTGCGCAAATGGAAAGAATCATCATACATTCAGATATGAATTCCTGCTATGCTTCCATTGAGTGCAGTCTCAACCCTGAGCTCAAGGGTAAGCCCGTTGCGGTAGGGGGCAGTGTGGAAGACAGACACGGCATCATTTTAGCCAAAACCGCCGAAGCAAAAAAGTTCGGCGTTGCAACCGGCGAAGCTATATGGCAGGCTCAGCGCAAGTGTCCTGATCTTATTGTGGTGCCTCCTCATTTTGATGTTTATGCTGAATATTCTGAACTTGCAAGAGATATTTACCGCCGTTATACTGATAAAATCGAACCAATGGGTCTTGATGAAGCCTGGTGCGATATTACGGGTAGTCTTTTGCTTTTCGGCAGTGTTGAAAATATAACCGATGGCATAAGAAATGCTTTTAAAAATGAGCTTGGTATAACAGTTTCAATCGGAGTGTCTTATAACAAGATTTTCGCCAAACTCGGTAGTGATCTTGCGGGTATTGACGAGGTTGTTACCATAACCAAAGACAACTACAAAGATATTGTCTGGCCATTAAATGTGGGCAGTATTATGGGTGTTGGCAGAAATACAGCAAAAAAGCTGAAAAATTACGGCATAAACACTGTGGGGGACCTTGCTAAAACAGACAGTGATTGGCTCAGACTCACTTTCGGAGTGGTGGGCGAGGAAATGTGGCGTTATGCCAACGGATACGACAACAGTCGTGTGATGCCTGACGGGTATGAGCGAGAAGTTAAAAGCATCGGACACGGAGTTACCTGCCGAGAAGATCTCACAAATTGTGACGAGGTTTGGTTGGCTTTTTTAAAGCTTAGTCAGGATGTATCAAGGCGTCTGAAAAAAGAAAAATTAACTGCAACAGGTGTGCAGATTTCTGTCAGAGACAGTTTTTTGCTGACAAAGCAGTTTCAGTGCGAAACAGATCATCCCACGCAATCAGCAATGGATATCTCAAAAACTGCTCTGAAACTTTTTAAAGATAACTATTCTTGGATAAGCAACGTCAGAGCTTTAAGTGTGAGAGCAATAAATTTATGCAGTGAAAATTCACCTATGCAGTTGGACTTATCGGGAGAATATAAAAATCACGACAGGCAAAAACTCATAGATGATACAATGTTGATGCTGAGGGAAAAGTACGGGAAAGATGCGCTTTTTAACTGCTGCACAATGCTCGAAAGCAAGATGCCCGATATGCGAGGTAAAAAATCACCGTTGCCCATAAGAATGTATAAGTAAGAAAAGAGTTTAATTAAAAAGAGTTGCAATGTGCAACTCTTTTGCTTCGTTAATAAGCCGTTGCTGCTTTTTGATTGGGTCTAATACTTCTTTTTCGTATTCCTCTTTGTTTGGATTTCTCATTCTGCGGCGGCTTTCTCTGCGGCTTTTAGAGCCTTTACAGGTGTCAATCCGTCAGGTGCAAACCAAGTTGTGTATTGATTGATTTGCTTTCCGATTTCGTTTCTTCCGAGATACGCACGAAACTTGAAAGAAACTGTTTTGCCGTTCTTCTTGTTTTCAATTACTGTTGCCATAAAAATAAATCCTTTCCGTGTATTAACGCTTCGGATTGGATTTTTTAACGATTTTGTGTGCTTTTTTGTGTGCTTTTTTCAAGATTGAAGCAAAGCAAAAAAATAAGAATCGTCAAAACCCTTGAGATTTCAACGATTCTTAATGGTCGAGCGGGTGGAGATGAATCCGAACCTTCAGTTAAAAAATTATTCTCTTTTTTAAAAGGTATTCTTTTTGTACCGTCCTTGTAATTAAGTGTGAGTTCAATGCAGTCATCAAAAACAATCACACGGTTTACAAAAGAATCAATCAGCCTTCGTCTGTATTCAAGGAAATCAGTATCGTAATTTTTCATTTTTTCAAACCAATCACGCAGTTGCATTTCCGTTAATTGCGGTCTGCCGATTTTCTCACGGGCGAGCATTATTTCAACCTTTTCTTTTCTGCTTTCAAGCTCTTCAAGTCTTTGCCTTGTGGATGAAGTATAAATTCCGTCCTGAATGGCGTTGAGCATATTGTTGATTTGTTTTTCGATATGAGATAAGTCCTTTTCTAATCTTGGTATGTTTGTGTTTTCTTTTGAATATTCTTCGAGTATTATTTTGATGAGCTTCTCTATTTTGAGATTATCATTAAGAAAAATCTTAACTTCTGATAGAACTGTATCTTCAATCCATTCTTTCTTAACTGCCTTTTTCTTGCATCCTTTACGCTTCTTGGCACTGGCACACTTATAATAATGATACTTTTTCATTGTATGGCTTGTACCGCTTTCACCAACCATAAAGGATTGACAATCTCCGCAATAAAGTTTGGTGGTAAGCAGATAATCGTCTTCGGCTTTGTGCATTGCGGGAGCCTTTTTATTTGTCTTAAGTCTTTCCTGTACCGCATCAAAAAGGTCTTTTGATATAAGTGCGGGAATACCGTCAGGCATAATAATATCTTTGTAACGGTACTCTCCGATATAGCGGCGATTCTGAAGAAGTCTTGATATGCAGTTAAGATTCATCTTGCCTCCTAAACTATTTCTGAGTCCCTTTGAGTCAAGATATTTAACTATTTCTTTCATTGTTACACCGTCCTTGTATTTGTTAAATGCTTCAATAACAAGCGGAGCAGTCAGTGGGTCAATCTCGTAATATTTATCCTTGCTTATCTTGTAGCCGACAGGTATCGTGCCACCGTTATATTTACATTTAAGAGCGTTCTCTGTCATCCCTCTGACAATTTTCTCTGCAAGCTCTGCCGAATAATATTCAGCCATACCCTCCAGTACAGATTCAAGGATAATACCTTCTGCACCTTGCGATATAGATTCTGTAGCGGATATTACTTTTACATTGTTTTTCTTTAGTAAATGCTTGTAGTAAGCAGAGTCATATCTGTTACGGGCAAAGCGGTCAAGCTTCCATACAATGATAACATCAAACATATTTTTAGAACTATCTGCAACCATTCGCTGAAAGTCAGGTCTGTTATCCGTTTTAGCGGATAATGCTCTGTCAATATATGAGCCGAGAACAGTAATTCCGTTCCTTTCCGCATAGGCAGTACATTCTCTTATCTGACCTTCAATAGATTCCTCTCTTTGATTTTCACTTGAATATCTTGCATATATTACACCTTTCATTTTATCAACCTCCAATATGATTATATGTTTTTCTTTCTTTTACTCAAATGTGTGAGATAGCAGTGCCTCTGATTCTTCTCAAAGGCACTGCTTATTAATTAACTTGCTGTTTGAAGTTTTAAATCTGTTTTGGATTCTTTTTCTGTGTTCTGTGCTTTTTCAATTTCCAAATCTTTTAAGATTTCAGGAAGAAGCACCCGTGCCAAAGAATAGTAAACTGAGTCGGGTATATTGACTTCTGCCAAGGTGCTTTTCAATACCCTTAAACACAGAACTTTAACCACTTTGAAAACTAATTTCATTTGCTTCATCTCATCACCTCGCATCCCTATCCCTCTGCTTAATCAAAAACTTCCTGTAATACTCACAAGCCTTTAACACAAACTCTTCAAGTTCTTTCTTGTCAGCTCTTGGTGAGAACTTCTGTAACTGCTCAAGAGGAAACTTTATTGTCTCTCTTTGATTTGCTTTGTCCTCTTGCATAATAGTTTCAATCTGCTCTGTGTCTAATTCATTACTCTGACTTAACTTTTTGAAACGGACTGCCTGTGAAAATGACGGTGTACGTTCTTCTTCCTCTATCGTGCCGAGAAGAGCATATTGCTGTTCATCCGTTAGATAAGATAGTTCAACAGCAGGTGTAAGTGCGATTTTGCCTTCGTCAACGAGTTCAAGCAGTTCAGGGATGAGATTTGTAAGACGGATATATCGCTGTATTTGTCTTGCACTGTCTTCCGTGTTTTTTGCTATTTCTTCATCGGTTCGTGACTTCGTGCCAACTTGTCCCGAAGTTAAATCATTTCTCTTGCCCTGTGCTTTAAGTGCCTCATACTTGAGCTTATACGCAAAGGCTTTTTCGCTTGGTAAAATATGTTCTCTGTGCAGATTGCTGTCAACGAGCATAATTGCCGCTTCGTCACGGCTTATGTCATAAATTAAAGCAGGGACTGTTTTCATCCCTGCCTTTACTGCCGCATGTAAGCGTCTGTGTCCGCTTATCACTTCGTATTCTTTTTCTGTTTCTTCAATGGGTCTGACAATTATCGGAGAAAGTATCCCTTGTTCCTTTATGCTTTCTGTGAGCAGTACCATCTCCTCGTTGTCTAAAACCTTGTAGGGGTGTCCCTCAAATGAATGAATTTTTTCTGTCGGTATATTTACCGGTGCTTTTAATTTCTTACTTGCCATTTTTAATAGCCTCCTTTTTAATTTTTCTGATTTGCTTTTTGAGTTTGTTATCATAGTGTACATAGTGCATACGGTGTAAGCCTCTGTCTGTTTCGTACATCATTTCCTTTACAGCTTCAAGTTCTTCGCCTATCGGTGTATTCTTTAAATCATATTTCAGACAAAGATTTCCGATTATAGAGCCTACCTTCCTAAATACCACAAGAAACTTTATGGCATCTTGGGTTGGTTTCTCTTGTATCGGGTAGCCTGCGATAATGTACCGCAGA
>JAZRDY010000159.1:0-25433 GCA_045660525.1 Acutalibacteraceae bacterium
GGTTTTCTGTTCTTTTGTCATCATGACATTTCACCTCTATAATATTATTATTGCCATGCTCGACCCCAGTATGCGGCTGGTGAAGCGCTCACTTTGAGCAAAACCCGCAAACCGAGAAACGGCACAATGCTTAGGTATTATAACACAAGGCTTTTTAAAAGTAAATAGTTCGGCAAAAACTTTTTAATTAGTTCACAAAGTTTTTGCGTGTTTTTATCGGTGCGCGGGCAATGTGAGCGGTAAAGGTGAGGTGCGGCTCCATTAAAATCGCCCTGACGGGCGATTTTACAAGGAAGATCGAAGCTCTTCCTTGAGGCGAAGCCTGCGGCTTCGCCTATGGAGCCGCACCCCCGCCGTTTGCTCTGACCTGAAAGAAAACAGCCGGGGCTATCCTCTGTGCATTAAAAGAGCCGGCTGATATACTCAAGCCAGCTCCGTAGTTTATTAATAATTAAGCTTTATTGCCAAAGCTGATTTCGCCTCTGAAAAGTCTTGCAATAAAGTCGAAAATCACTGTAAAAAATCTCATAAATGCAGCAAGCTTAGTCTCTGTGGTAGGCTTTTCCTCAACTGAGTCTATCCACTCGAAACCTCCGCCGTTGGTCTCTGTCAAAGGTTTAACATAACAGTTTGCCGCATTTCCTCCGCTCCATGCATACACAGAGAATCGTGCCACTCTGTTATCATTTTCTATAGTAAGATTTTTATGCGAAAGGAAATGAGAACCGAGCTCCGTAAATATCGTCTCTAAAGCATGTATGGAATTCTTGACAATCCATGTAGTTTCGGGGAAATAGCAGGTTGAAACGTCAACCATTTTATCGGGAGAAATATACTTCGCATTATCAGGATTTTCAGCTATACGGCTGTTGATATGTTCATCTGAAAGAGTAGTTGTTACTGTTGAGCAAGTTGCACCGAAAGAAGCATCTTTAAGACCTATCAGAGAGTCACTGAGTTCATCGTAATCCTCAATAATGGGCATTGAAAGATATCCGTACTTTGCGAGAACACCTACTTCAATCTTATAATCTTCTGAAATTCTCTTATAGAAGCCTTTGAGGTCAGATGAAATGTTTTTTCTGTAAAGCTGAATTTTTTCGATTGCACCCGCATATTCTTTACGTCTTTCACTGCCCTCTTTGCCGAAAATGAGATCAAGAGCTTCGGGCATATCCTCTTCGTAAACGCATGCCCAATAGTTAGGCATTGTTGCCATACCGGTGCTGAGCAAAAGTGCGGGTATAAGTGCCTGATAGAGCTTGCCGTAAAGTTCTTCTATTCCGCCGAAAACAGTGTCAACAACGCCTACCTGGACAAAAAGGTCCATTGATTTTGCAACTATTTCGGATACCAGATCAGTAAATCCAATCAGAGCATTTTCTTCAGCATAACTGAGATACATCTGCATATGTTTAGCATCGAAAGCAAATTTACCGCTGAAGCACTGACTTATGTAAGCACTTCCGTTTGCAAGCACTTCACCGTAGAAAACTCTTTTAACGAGGCCTTCTTTACCGTATTTATCAAGGTACGCGTGGAGAAGATTGCCGCCGAGGCATCTTGCACCAATACAAACACCCTCAGAACCTGTTGTTTTAATAATGGTTTTGATGTATTCGTGAAGTCTGTCTACGTGGTCATAGGGTGACAGACGCCAGTCGTAGCAGAAGTCATACTGATTTAAAAGAAAGTATCTGCCGTCTGTTTCCTTGAAGTCGACATTGGCAGCGTTATACTCCGACTTAGCCAGAACTTTCTTCGAAACGCCTGTACCGTATTTTGGGTTACCGTTGCCGTCAAGAGCAGTCTTTTCAAACAAAGGTGAAATTTCTTCGTAAATAGCCTTGCCGTAATCATCCCAATTGTCAGTAAGTAAGCCCTCTGCAAGGAAAGGCAGAAGAATATTTACACAGGATTCAATGAGTTCTTCCTTTGTTATGCCTTCTTCCTCGGGAACGATATTTTTATCGAATAAATCTCCGATTTCTCCGGGAATCAGCTTTCCGTTTTCATCATAAAGATCCTCACCATTACCTCGTATGAAAATCATAGGAAGCTCGTCCTTTACTTTTGCATCTGAGGCAAAAGCCATAGGTGCCATAACGGCAAAGAGCATTGTAACAATAAGAATGATAGAAATAATTTTTTTCATTATATATATACCTCCTTTAAAATTCCAATAGATTATACCACCTTTTACCTGATTTTGCAAGTAAAAGGGCAAAAAAAGGACGGCTAACAGCCGCCCCTACAATTCATAATTCATAATTTACTTATACACTGCGGTAACTCTCTTTGCGAAGTTGCACACAACCTCATAATTGAAGCTGCCGCACATCTGACCTAAATCCTCAGCTGTAATGCCGTCACCTAAAATAGTCGCAGGCATACCGATTTTAATTTCAGGAATATCAGTAACATCAACTACCACAAGGTCCATACAAACCCTGCCTATAACGGGAGCTTTCTTGCCGCAAATCATAAGGTAGCCCGTACCCGAAAAACTGCGATTATAGCCGTCAGCATAGCCTATGGACACAGTAGCAATGCGTCTGTTTTCGGTGGCAACATAGCTCTCGCCGTAACCGACAGTAGTGCCCTCATCAATATCTTTTATGTGTATAACGTGAGCCACAACCTTCATAGCAGGAGTAAGATTTACCCTGTCTTTGTTAACCTCACAAGACGGATACATACCGTAAAGAGCAATGCCCATTCTTACCATATCATAATGCTGGGCGTCAAGCTCAATAAGACCTGCGCTGTTACAGATATGCTTTATGGGTATAATGACACCCTCTGCTTCGAGTTTACTTACGAAATCTTCAAAGCGCTTTGTCTGTCTGTCGGCTGAGGTCTTGTCTTTGTAGTCCGCTTTTGCAAAATGGCTGAAAATACCCTCAACAGTGAGACCCTGCATCTTTGCAATTTCTTTAACCTGCATAAGACCGTTTTCGTTATCGGCAACACCTATACGGCTCATACCTGTGTCAACGGCAATATGAATTTTACAGTTGATGCCAAGACCAATAGCTTTTCCGCTGAGAATACGGGCATCGGAAGCACTGCTGATAGTGGGAGTTATGCCATATCTGAGAATCAGATCGTATTCTGCAGGGGCACAGTATGAAAGCACGAGTATAGGGTTTTCTATGCCGTTTTCACGAAGCTCAACACCCTCTCGCGCTGTTGCCACAGCAAAGAAGTCGGCTTTGTTTTTAAGCTTTTCTGCCACCTGCACAGCACCGTGACCGTATGCATCAGCCTTAACAACAGCCATTGCTTTGACGCCCTCTTTGGTCAGAGCTTTCAGTGAGTCAAAATTATTTTCAATTATATCAAGGTCGATTTCCTTATAGCATCTGTAATACTCTGCCATATTCACACCTCTGAAATTAAATTAATGGTTATATTATTCGTCAAAATCATCACCGATATCAGCTATGCCGAGAATATCTTCGGCACTTGTGCGGTCGATTTCTTCCACACTCTTAAGCTTTTTCTGAATGATATTGTTTCTCGACTGAGCATCATCAAGGCTCTTGCCTGCCTCGGTGATTTTCTTTCTTGCTTTATCAAGAAGCACACCGAATTTATCATACTGCACCTTTGCAGCTGCAAGTACCACGCGCACCTCTTTTGCTTTTTCGTTGATAGCCATAGCTCTGAAGCCCACGGACAGTGAGTTTAAGAGAGCTGTTATAGTACTCGGACCTGCAATCATAACGGAAAACTCACTCTGGCATCTTTCAGCCACGGCATTTTTTGAAGAGATAATCTCGCTGTAAAGTCCCTCTGTTGCAAGGTACATAATAGCGAAGGGAGTTGTAGCAGGCTCGTTGATGTATTTTTTAATCTCTTTAGCCTGATTAATAACGGTAGTCTCGAGAGCTTTTCTTTCTGTTTCTGCGGCAACCGTATCGCCTCTGTCGGCAGCATCGCAAAGTCTGATATAGCTTTCAACGGGGAATTTAGAGTCGATAGGCAGATAAGTCATAGCGCTCTTGTCGTCGCCCGATGGAATCTTAACCGCAAACTCAACGATATTTTTGCTGGCGGGATTAGTCATAACGTTCTTTTCAAACATACCGGGAATGGTCTGGTCGAGAAGTCCCTCAAGCTGTACTTCCGCCCAGGTACCTCTTGCTTTTACGTTGGTGAGGATTCTGTTGAGAGATGTAACATTTTCTGTAACACCTGTGGAAAGCACTTTCATTTCACCGAGAGATTTATATACGTTTTCAAGCTGTTCGCTGACGGTTTTAAATGAAGTGTCAAGTCTCTTTGTGAGAGTTTCATTGAGCTTTTCGTCAACGGTAATGCGCATCTGCTCGAGCTTTTCTTCGTTGCCCTTTCTCATTTCAAGCAGGTTGTTTGATATCATCTCTGACATACGAAGATTGAAAGCATAGTTATCGGTATTCATCTTTTCGATTTTCTTGGTCATTTCGCCCATCTGAGCTGTGAGCTCTTTTCTTTGCTCGCTCTGCTGTGCGTTGGTTTCAAGTCGGCTCTTGCTGAATTCGTCTCTGACTGCGCCGTAAAGAGCATTGCTCTGCTGCTGTGACTGCTCACGAAGTGTGGTGATATTTTCACCGAGTTTTTCCTGTTGAGCAAAAAGTCTGTCAGATTCTTGGTTATTTTTCTTTTTTAGCACCAAAAACAGAAGTGCAAGGCATATAATAAGTAATATGATGATAACTATATCTAAAATGTAGTTCATTGTTAAACTCCTTTCTTTTTGAGTTAGGAGTGAGGAGTTAGGAGTGAGGAGCTACACTCTTTATCCTGACGGCAACTCTATAATTAAATATTATATCAATAAAAACTATAAGTTTAATTTCAAATTAGAAATATAACCTATTTATTATAAAGTTAGGAATGAAAATTATGTTAAAAAAATCTCTCTGCCTTATCTTAAGTGCAATTCTTATACTCACCTGCTTTACAGCTTGCGGTGAAGTCAAGGGCTCCGATGCAGGTCTGGTCTTTCCCATAGACAAAGACCCGGAATATCTCGACCCTCAGATTATATCTTTCACAGGTTCTAAAAATATCATCGCCAACTGCTTTGAGGGTCTTGTCACCCTTAACGAGGCGGGCGAAATCGTACCCGGATGTGCTGAAAGCTGGAGCGTGTCCCCCGACGGTCTGACCTACACTTTCCGCCTGAGACAAAACTGCAAGTGGCGTGTAAGCATTTATGCAGGTCCTCTTATAGGTCTGAGTTCAAAAGAAACAAACTCCCTGCCCGTTACGGCTTACGATTTTGATTTCGGTATCACCCGAGCACTGCTTCCCGAGACAAAGTCTCCTGTGGCAAAGGCTCTTTATTGCATAAAAAATGCCGAGAAAGTCAACAAGGGCAAAATGTCACAGAGCAAGCTCGGAGTCAGAGCAATTGACGACTATACCCTTGAAATTGAGCTTGAAAAAGCCGACGCGGACTTCCTTTTCACACTTCTTGAGCCCGGTTGTATGCCTTGCAACGAAACTTTCTTTGAAGCTACCGGCGGCAGATACGGTCTTGCAGTTAAATATCTTATCTATAACGGACCTTTCTATATCAACAACTGGGTTGACAATACATCCGTATCAATAAGAAAAAATGACTATTATTACGACAGCGAAAACACCATGCCCCGTTCGGTTTACTATTCGGTCAACAACGAGCAAAACACCCGTCTCGACAAGCTCAGGGATAAAACCTATTCCGTATCACCTCTGACTAATGATCAGGCGTCAGAAATTGCCGACAACAAAAAATATTCCGTCACGGCCTTTGACAGCAGTATATTATCTCTTGCTTTCAACTGCAGCGACAGTATTCTCAGCAATAAGAACATCCGCCGTGCCATTGCGGCAACTCTCGACTACACAATACTCGAAAACGACCTTGGTGCTCTGAGTGCAAAAGGCATCATCCCCGATACTATGACCATCGGCACTCAGAAATACCGCGATATTGCTTCGGCAGTGTCCCTTTATAAAGCCTCTGACCCGTCGGCACTTTTCGCCAAAGGCCTCGACGCCCTTGATGCAGACAGATGTGAAATCAGCATTATCTGCACCGAAGAATATGAAAATACCGTCAGAAAGCTTATGCAATCCTGGCAGGCTTCATTGGGTATCAGATGTGCAATCTTCGTTGAAGTTTTAAGCGAAAGTGAGCTTATAAGCAGAGTGGCAGACAAAAACTATCAGCTGGCTGTTGTGCCTGTTACCTACGGCACCAATACGGCATTCAACGCCCTCAGCCGCTACACTTCATCTTCAACCGAAAATATTCTCGGCTTCAGCGATAAAAATTATGACAAAATGGTCAGCGAAATCAAGCTTGCACCCGATCTTGCAGAGTCAACAGACAAAACGGCTAAGGCTGAAAAATATCTTATAGACTCAGCGGCAATTATCCCTCTTTATTCAAGACAGATTTATATGGGTCTTGCAAAAGGAGTGTCAGGCACTTTCTTTAACCCGTCAGGTGACACAGCTTATTTCAGATATACCCTTTCACAATAAATTCTTCATATTTTGTTGCAAAAAACAGCAACCTTTGATATAATTTAAATGTTATATATTTCCAATAAAACGGAGGAATAAAAAATGAGCAAAGTTAAAAACGAAGCAAAAATCAAAAACCCCCTTATCGTGGCTGTACGTGAACAGCTCGAGCACAGAGCAACATGGCTTTACCTTCTCTGCGATGAAGCTAACAAGCGCGGTCTTGACCCCAGAGATTTCGGCAGCGCGGCTGTTAAACGTTGCGGTCTTATGCAGGGCAAGGGTCTTGTAGAAAAAGGCAAGACAGATTCACTTATCGGTCTTCGCAAAACACTTTTCACAAAGGCAGCACAGTGGGTATTTGAAATGGACATCAAAAACTCAACAGACGACGAGCTTGAAATTCACTTCCACTACTGCCCCCTTGTTAAGGCTTGGCAGAAGGCAGGCTGCAGTGACGAAGAAATCGCTATGCTTTGTGACATCGCTATGTGCGGTGACAGAGGTATCGGTGAGAGATACGGTGCAGAGCTTGATCTTCCCAAGACAATTGCAAACGGCGACGATATCTGCCACTTAAGATACCACAAGAAATAATTAGCAATTAGTAATTAGCAATGAGCAATGCGGTCGCGGGTTTACACTGTGCCATCAGTCAATTCCGTGCCGCAGAGAAAGTATTCTCAAAACTTGAAGCGAGTAAAATTATAAGAGGCAACTTGAAGAAAGTTGCCTCTTATTTTATGTTCTGTTGGCGGGTAGTTGCTGACAGTCATATCCTTATAAAAACGGATACAATAAGGAGCGAAGCGCCCCACATTGCTAATTACTCATTGCTAATTGCTAATTGATTTGCAGGGCTTCGCCCCGCACCCCACAAACTTTTGTAAAAGTTTGACAAAACTTTGCTTATTTCACTTAACCTTTACGCTCTTTACAGCACTGAAATTGCCGTAGACGGTACCGCTTGCGGTTTTCTTATATGCTCTTACCTTGAAGTAATATTTCTTGCCGCTTGTAAGCTTTGACTTGGTGGCTTTGACAGTGCCTGCCTTATAAGACTTCACTTTATTGTACTTGCCGTCTTTGCTTGTGCTGTAGTATAACTGATAACCGCTTTCACCGCTGATATCAGCCCAGGTGATTGTTGCAACGCCTTTAGCAGTTGAAGATGCCTTAATTTCAGGTGTTGCAGGTATTACTTTGACTGTTATCTTTTTCAGACTCTTGCCCAAGAGAATGGTATCCTTGTCAATTTTTGTATATGCTTTAACAGCAAACTTATAGGTCTTGCCTGATTTGAGATTTTTCACAGTATAATAAGTATTTTTAGTAGATTTTATCTTTTCCCACTCTTTTGTCTTTTCGTTATACTTATATACTCTGTATCCTGTCGCGCCCTCGACACCTGACCAATAGAGATAGATTTCCGTATCGTTGGGTCTGTGCTGAAGAGTAAAGACGGTTTTGGGAAGAACATCAAAGGTGAAGGTCTTGGTACCGTTGTAGTCGCCTGTGAATGTGACCGTTGCTTCGTGTCTTCCTGCAATATCGGTATAGTTGGTGCACTCTATTTTAAAGCTCTTTACCGCATCGCCCTTGGTATCCCATGCGGAAATCTCAGGCAAACCCTTGCCGTCGCCCTGTCTGTATCTTGTTTTCACAAGAGCCACATTCTCAATTCTTGCAATAGCCTCTGAATAGCTGTCTCCGCAGCGACAGACATATAATCTGCTGCCGTCTTTATTGAGCGTTGCCTGTGCAGTAAGGTAAGAGGTATATTTATGCTTATGGTCATAGGTACTATCGAAAACTACCGTAGCCTTAGAGAAATATCCGTTATTTTTTTCTATTTTAACATTCTGCCACTGTTTATCAGAACCTTCATAGTAAACAGTCTTGAGGGCTTTGCAGGATTCAAAGGCACTTGCTTTTATCTCTGTGACATCTGCTGTCAGGTGAATGCTCTTAAGACTTTTGCAGTTATAGAATGCCTTAGTCGGAATAACGCTAACTTTTCCTCTTATAGCCACCGTCTGCAAAGATGCGCACCCGGACATAACGCTGTCGCCTATTTCTGTCACGCTTTCGGGTAATACAATATTCTTGATTGCCGAGTTCATAAAAGCCTCTTCGCCTATTGTTCTGACACCCTCCGGAATGCTTATACTAACCATTGCACTGCCGTAAAAAGCAGCATCGGCAATAGTAAGAGTACCGTCTTTGACTGTATGCTGAAGCTCCTGAGCTTTCTCATCAATGAGGTGCTTTCCTATATAGATGATATTCTTGTAAACATTGGCCTCGTCTTTGATTGCGGCAGTATTTTCGAAAGCATACCTGCCGATATATTTAAGACTGTCAGGCAGGCTGATATCCTTGAGATTTTCGCACTTATTGAAGGCATTGGTCTCGATGCAGACAAGTCCCTCGGGTGCAGTGAAGTGGCTCAGCTTCTTCACCCCATAAAAAGCATTTTCCTTTATGGTTGTAATACCCTCAGGAAGAGTAAAGCTTTCGTCTGCTTTATTTTTCGGGTAATAGTAAACAGCCGTCTTGTCCTTGCTGTAAAGAATACCGTCGGACTCTGCGAAATTGGGATTGCTTTCATCAGCCGTAATAATCAGATTATCAAGACAGATATCCGAGAGCACAAGGCTCTTTGCCTTTTCACCGAGCCCCAGACTCTTCAGCGCGGTACAGCCCTTGAACGCACCGAGATATACGGTTTCGGCTGCATCGGGCATATGGAAGCTTTCAAGAGAAGTACAACCGGCAAAAGCACCTGCATGTATAATTGATATTTTATCAGAGACCGTTACATTTTTCAGAGCCTTGCAGCCGCTGAAGGTAGCGTCATATATAAATGTTACTGCAGGTATGCTTACACTTTCAAGAGTTGTACAATCACGGAAAGCACCCGAGCTGATACTCGTCACACTCTCGGGTAATATCGCTTCTTTAAGCGAAGTACACCTTGCAAATGAAATTAGACCGATATCCTTGAGTCCCTCAGGGAAATTTATATTTTCAAGGGCTTTACAGTCTGTGAATGCTTCAACTCCGATATATTTAAGGCTTTTTGGAAGCACCACTGTTTTAAGTGCACTACAGCCTTTGAATGCACTCATACTTATATCTGTTACACCCTCAGGCAAGGTTATGCTTTCAAGACCGGTACAATTCATAAATGCACTGTAAGGGATTTTTTCTGTTTTGTCGGGCCAGCTTACACTTTTAAGGGCAGTGCAATTTTCAAAAACATTGTTTCCGAGCACTTTCAGACCCTTGGGAAGAGTTATGCTCTTAAGGTTCTGACAATCGGCAAAGGCATAACCGCTGATTGTTTCCACGCTTTCGGGTACGGTAAAATCAGTGAATGCACTGCAATATCTGAAAGCGAAGCCACCTATAGTCTTGATTTTATCCGAAAATTTAATATCCTTCAATTTAATACAGGATGAAAAAGCATCGCCGCCTATAGACTCTATATAAGTCAGGTCAATGCTTTCGAGAGCAGTACAGCCTGAAAGGAAGCCCTCGGGAATAGCTGTTATTTTGTCCGAGAGATAAACATTTTTAAGTGAGGTACATCCCGAGAAAATTCTAGACTCCACATTATCAATGGGATACTCCCACTTGACAGTCTCAATACCGTAACACTGTGCGAAAGCGAACATCCCTACCCTTTTAAGACCCTTGGGGAAGGTTACCTCTTTAAGTGAGACACAATTATAAAAAGCATCAGCCTCTATAACATCAAGCTTTTCACCAAAAACAATCTTACTGAGCTTAACGGCTTTATAAAAAGCTGCCCTACCGATTTTTTCGAGATTTTCACCAAGCTCTATAGTTTTGAGATATTCATTTTCCTTGAATGCATCGGCACTGATTTCTTTTACACTGTCGGGAACTTTATATGTAGCATCCTTTTTCCATTTGGGATAGTGTATGAGCTTCGTTTTGTCCTTATCGAAAAGCACACCGTTTTCAGACGAATAGCTCTCATTACCCTCGGCAACCGTTATTGCTTCAAGGTCTGTCACGTGCTGAAAAGCTCTGTCACTTATAGTGGCCGCACTTGCAGGTATTACAATTTCCTTGATACTCGCATTGTAAGTGCCGTTAATTGCAGTGATACCCTCGGAAAAAGTCACCTTTTCAAGAGTATGGTCATAAATGTTAAACACCACTCCTCTCACGGGGTAGCCGTCAATTTCGGCAGGAATTGTGATTTCAGTTTTGGTTGACGGAATATGCACTGCGTTTATCTGTGCTTTGCCGCTGCTGATATAATATCCCAGCCAGCTGTAGTCATCCTCTGCGGCTGAAGCGGTGAAAAGACAAGCCACTAAAATAACAGCTGTCAGGCACACACTCCACACTGCATTTCTTATTTTCTTCATACTTTTTCATTCCTTTTATCTTTTTTAATAATTATAACACATTCGAATAAACAATCAAGAGATTTCACAGGAATTTCACCTGACATTAAAAAAGTACGGCTTTTATGTTCAGCCGTACCGAAATTATATTCTGTTTTTCTTCAGGGTTCTGTTTATCCCCACACCTAACACTGCCGCACCCACAGCCTTGACAATATCCCCCACAATAAACGGCAAAGATGCACTCACAAATGCACCTTTAATATCAAAACCATTGTGTATGCACATCATTATCACGGCACATATATGCTGTATGGGTATTGCCACGGCAATCATAACGGCAGTGTACCTTTTTAAATTTATCTCTTTGCCCCTGAGCAGACTCACTGCCACGGCACTGATAAAAAAGCCGAAATAATATCCCCCTGTCGGCCCCAACAGCTTGCCGATTCCTGCCGTACCGCCGGAAAAGACAGGCAGACCCACGGCTCCCATTACGAGATACAAAACCATCGCCCAAGCGCATTGCCCGGGCGAAAGTATAAGTGCGATTATACCCACAGCTACCGTCTGAAAAGACAGCACAACGGGAGTCATTGGCAAAGGCAAAGCAAAATACGATACCACACTCAGCAAGCTCACACAAAGAGCAACCTTAGTTATGGAATAAATATTGTCTCTGTCTTTTTTCATTCAATCAATCTTTCTCTTTAGCGGGAATTTCAGAAATTCCGTAAGCTTCAACGAGTCTGTCATATTCATCCAAACTGATAGCAGTTACACTGCCGTGACGGGGTCTGAGATGGTCAACACTGTAAAGTGGACGTCTGTACTGTCTGAAGTTTTCGAAGTCTGAAGTCATCTGTGCAAAGAAAGTGCCGTTGCTATATTCATCCATAAACATAATCCACTTGTTTGTACCGGTGATGTTATACATAAAGCTGCCTTCAACGCCAAAATAGTTCAGCGAGCAGATGGTGTAATCCGTGTCTTTTACATCAGCAAAACCTGTGAGAGTCTTTGATTTAACATATGCAATCTTCTGAGTTAAATCCTCTTTGAAGTACATATAGTAGTAGCCGTCTTTTTCGTTATATACGATATCAGCATCGATACACTGAATGCCAAAGTAAGGGTGACCTTCACCGTTTACACCCTCTTCGGTTCTTCTGCCATAGAGGTACTCGGGCTGTGTGAATGTCTTGAAGTCTTCGGTGTAAACATAATAGTGCTGTGCAATATCTTCGTTTTCAGGGGTACTCGGGTCATCCCAGGTTGAAAGAGCAAGGTAAACCATATACTTGCCTACAGTTTCATCATAGATAATCTGAGGCGCCCAGGCTCTGTTACAGCCTTCCCAACCTTCAAATGTTCTGAAATCGAGTACGAATTCATCTTCCCATGTTACAAGGTCATAGGACTTCCAGAAGATAATTGCGTGGTTTGATGTCCAACCCTGCATTGCGTCCATATCTGTAGCAACTATGTAATAGCAGTCTTTGCCCTCTTCATCCTTAGCCTTAAGAATATATGGGTCGCGTACGCAACCTGTACCCATTGTCTGCTCAATAACAGCTTCGTTATCGTTGAGAGCTGCAAAGTTATAGCCGTCTTCGCTGACTGCAAGGTGAATTGTCTGCTCCTCGGGTGCATTGCCTACGAAATAAACCATAAGATAAGCACCGTCTTTGCTGACCACAGGCCAAGCATAATCATTGACAACGAAATTCCAAAGGTTGACGCCAACCATAAGAATTGCTGTAAGGTATCTGAGTAATTTGTTAAAATTCATATCTCTACCATCCTTTAGTATTTTTTTGTATTGTAGCATATTGCCATATAATAATCAAGCAAAAAACATTGACAAAGGCAATTTTTGTATATAGAATGGAAATACACGGAACATTTGTTCTGTTCTTTTTTATTATTAAGGAGGTTTTATATGGGAAAAGGCAGTTTTATACTGTATGATACTGATTTGGAGTCTGTGGAATTTCTTAACGAAAACCAGAGAGGCAGACTTTTCTCAGCTTTATTGAACTACAGACTTCACTCAGAACAGCCCGACCTGAACGATGATGTGGCTGTTAAAATTCTCTTTCATCAGATGAGAGATCACATTGCAATAAATGAGAAAAAGTATAAGGAAATCTGCGAGAAAAGATCTGAGGCAAGCAAAAAAAGATGGAGCGCTGAAAATGATAGTAAAATACAAATGAATGCAAATGAATACAAATGTACAGAAGAAAATGCAAATGTATACTTAAATGATAATGAGAATGAGAATGATATTGTTAATGATAATGAGAATGTCGCCTGCGGCGCGCAGAAGAAAACAAAAGAAAGAAAAAATTATTATAACAAGAAAAACAACGTGCCGTTACTATTGAGAGATGAGCCGTCATATGATATAGATGCTTTTACCAAAAAAGCTATAGGACTTAAATATGAGCCTAATTCCTCATAATGATAGGTTGCCCTCGCTGCATCGTCACCTAAGCACCGCCGTTAGCAGATCAAGCGATAGAAACACAATAAAAAACAGGCGGGTAGAAATGAACCCACTCGCCTTAATTTTGTTTTATAATCGGAGCGAAGCAACCGCAATTATTCATTATTCATTAAAGCAAAGCTATGCTTTGCTTTTTCGCTCGCCGCGGGGCATACTTTTTCCTTGCGCGGAAAAAGTATCAAAAACGCGCTGATGTCTTTTATCCGAACACTTCTAAACTTCTTCTGAGTATGCCGTTCATTTCGGCAATAGCTGTGCCGTAATTGGTCACAGCAACTCCCTGACGTGCACATCTGTCAAGTCGGTTTTTCATTTCTTTTTCGTTAAGAGTACAGCCTCCGCAGTGCACCACAAGGGTAAACTCACTCAAATCTTCAGGAAATTCTCCCCCGCTTGTGAATGTGAAGCTAAGGCTTTTACCTGAAAATTTGCTTATCCAATTCGGCAGCTTCACAGTACCGATATCCTTACACTGTCTGTGGTGAGTGCAACCCTCAGATATAAGTATTCTGTCGCCATCTTTAAGCTGTGACAGTTTATCTGCACCTTGCACCACAGTGTCCAGGTCGCCTTTATATCTTGCAAACAGTATAGAGAATGAGGTCAGTTTTATATCCCTCGGCAAAAGTTTTGCCACAACGCCGAAAGCCTGAGAGTCCGTAATCACGAGCTTCACGTCGCATTTCAGGTTGTCGAGGGCAGTGGTAATTTCATCCGCTTGCACCACTAATGTCACACAGCCGATTTCAAGCAATTCTCTTATAGTCTGCTGTTGGGGCAAAATAAGTCTGCCTTTCGGTGCCGACTCATCAATAGGTGTCACAAGCAATACCACGTCGCCTTTTTCAACAAGGTCAGCGAGGATTTTTCTTTCGCTTTTTGCACCGTCGGAAAAACTTGCAATTTTTTCTTTCAGCTCGTTTATACCTATATTTTTTTCGGCACTGACATAAATTATATCCTTTTCATTTTCGGGTACTCTGCCGAGTAAATCTACCTTATTCATAGCTATAATAAGCGGCAGCTTACGGCTCTTTATCTCGGCGGCAAGTGACTTGTCCTCATCAGTCATACCCTTTGTCGCGTCCACCACAAGCACTGCAATATGAACTGTTGAAAGGGTATCTTTTGCCCTTTTGACGCGCATTTCACCTAAGGTGCCCTCATCGTCAAGACCAGGGGTGTCGATTATGACCACAGGACCGAGGGGCAGCAGCTCCATAGCCTTTTTGACGGGGTCGGTGGTGGTGCCTTTTATGTCGCTTACAAGAGCGAGAGTCTGACCCGTAACGGCATTGACAAGGCTTGACTTGCCCGCATTGCGCATGCCGAAAAAACCGATGTGAAGCCGTTCGGATGATGGGGTATTGTTAATACTCATAATATTCTCCCAAACGCAGAACGCAGAGTGCAGAACGCAGAACGAATTCTGCCGTTAGTTGCTTCTTTACTCTTTGCATCCTACATAACTTATTTTATTGTTTTTCATTGAATTTCTGTGTTTTCTTGCATATAGAAACCAATATAGCGATTATTTCGTCTACATCTTTTTCCATACTCTTAAATTCTTTTTCGGTTAAAAATTCAGTTTTATAGAGAAGTCGAAGCCAATAATATGTTTCATTTGCTTCTTTCAATGCAATACTCATTTTCGCGTTGAAATCAGGCTTAGTCTGTCCCTTTTCACCTTCAGAAACATTTGCTCCTATGCTTGTTCCGCTGCGCAATAATTGTTTCGACAAAATAAACTCTTTTTTGTCATTTGTCAAGTGTTTATAAAGATTAACAATTCTTACAGCAAAATCAAAGCTTTTATTTTCAATTATACTTTCCATAAAAAATCCCCATTGTCAATAAATTTTTTGATTTTGCAAAACTACACTTTCACCGGCGGAATAACAGTATAAATCAATATAAAGTTTCCCCGCCCGTTCTGCGTTCTGCACTCTGCATTCTGCGCTTAATCAGAACCTGAAATCTCTTCTGTTGGAGCTCTTGATTGCTTCGATGTTGTCTTTGGCAATTGCTCTTACCTTATCTTTGGGGATTTTCTCAAGCTCTCTTTCAATAAGCTCGAAGCCTTTTTTCTTTGTCTCTTCACTTGCGTAGTCAACAAGATATTCTGTCAGAGTCATAAGTGCGTTGGGGTGACAGCAGTTGAGAATCTGACCTTTTTTGCAAAGAGACATAAATCTGTCGCCTGTTCTGCCCTCGCGGTAACAAGCCGTGCAGAATGAGGGAATATGATCGAGCTCCATAAGCCATCTGACAACCTCGTCGAGGGTTCGCTGATCGGACACATCAAACTGTTCGGAGTCGTGGGGTCTTTCTTCTTCGGTGTAACCGCCAACGGATGTTCTTGAGGCACCGCTTATCTGTGATATACCAAGCTCAAGTGCTCTGCCGCGTACTGCTTCGCTTTCTCTTGTGGAGATAATCATACCCGTATAGGGCACAGCGATGCGGATGCAGGCAATGATTTTCTCGAAGATATCGTCGGGGATACCGTTGTCAAATTCGTCGGGGTCAATGTCATCGGCTCTCTTAAGTCTCGGTACACTGATAGTGTGAGGACCTACGCCGTGAACTGCTTCAAGGTGCTCTGCGTGCATAAGCAGACCTGCAAACTCATACTGATAGCCCTCAAGACCGAAGAGTACGCCGAGACCCACATCGTCAATGCCGCCTTCCATAGCTCTGTCCATAGCCTCGGTGTGGTATGCGTAGTCGTGTTTGGGCCCTGTGGGATGAAGCTCTAAATAGCTTTCTTTGTTGTAGGTTCCCTGGAAAAGAATATATGTACCGATGCCCGCATCTTTAAGCTTACGGTAATTTTCAACGGTAGTTGCGGCAATATTGACATTCACTCGTCTGATAGCGCCGTTTTTGTGCTGTATGCTGTAGATGGTTTCGATACACTCGAGGATGTACTCAATGGGATTGTTCTTCGGGTCCTCGCCTGCCTCAATTGCAAGGCGCTTGTGACCCATATCCTGCAGTGCAATAACCTCGGCTTTGACCTCTTCCTGAGTCAGCTTTTTGCGGGCGATTGTCTTATTTTTAAGGTGATAGGGGCAATAGACACAGCCGTTGACACAGTAATTGGAAAGATAAAGCGGTGCAAACATAACAATTCTGTTGCCGTAGAATGCCTGCTTGATTTCGTTGGCAAGTTTAAGGATTTTATCAACCTTTTCGGGAATATCGCAAGCTAAAAGAACGCTCGCTTCTTTGTATGTAAGACCTGAGCAGGTGATACCGTCTTCGGTTTTGCGTGGTCTTGCTTTTTCTAAAAGAGCATCGATAAGCTCCACATTGTTTTTGTTTTCTTCGGCATATTTTATAGTTTCGAGTATTTCTTCGTGGCTGATAAATTCTTCAGCCTTAAGTGATTTTGGATTGTACATATTTTTTCCTCCTTATATTATCGCAACAAAGTTGCATATCGAGTGCGAAGCTGACTGTTGACCCATCCACCGCAGCGGTCCCCCTTCCCTTTCAGGGAAGGCTCACAGGCTCCCCTGAAAGGGTAGCTGTCGCAAAATCCACCACCCCTTTTAAGGGCGCCGAGACAAATCAAAAATGCCAAGTTATTTGTTTTGGGGCTCCTCACTCCTAACTCCTAACTCCTAACTCCTAACTTAACTTCGCGTCTCCGCGCGAAATTATAACCTCATAGCCTATTTCTTTCATTCTCGCTTTTAACTCCCGGACACATTGGGCCGACTCCTGACCTGTGGCGATTTTGTTGTCATAGAGCATATATTTTTTTCTCACACTTACAGGTGACAAATTCGGCATCACCACGTTTGCCCCTGCAAGCACACCTTTTTCTCTGCCCTTTTCGTCCAGAGTTCCAAGTGCCGTTGTAGCAGGCAAGAGGATATTTGGCTTAATAAGTCTTATAATCGACAGCAGAAAAATTGTCAATTCTGCACTGCCCGACTCTTTATCTTTAAAGGGTGTGTCTTTATGAGTGATAAATGGCCCTATGCCACACATATGAGGTGAAAATGCTTCGATAAACTTCAAATCTTTGGCAAGGTACTCTGCCGTCTGATAGGGTGAGCCTACCATAAATCCGCATCCCACCTGATAACCGATATCCTTAAGGCTTTGCAGGCACTCCATTCTTTTTTCAAGCTTCATACTCTCGGGGTGGAGCTTTTCGTAATGCTCTTTCACAGCTGTTTCGTGACGAAGCAGATATCGGTCAGCACCTGCATCAAAAAGCGCCTGATAGCTGTCTTTGCTTCTTTCTCCGAGGGAAAGAGTAACAGCACAGTCGGGGTACCGTTTTTTTATCTCGCTGATGATATCGCAGAGCAACTCATCGGTATAGTATGCATCCTCACCGCCCTGAAGCACAAAGGTGCGAAAACCTAAGCCATAGCCCTCTTTACAGCACTCAAGAATTTCATCCTTAGTCAGACGGTAACGGTTGCAGTTTTTGTTGGACTTTCTTATTCCGCAATAGTAGCAATCGTTTTTGCAAAAATTGCTTATCTCAATAAGTCCGCGGATGTAAACCTCATTGCCATAGTGCTTTATAGCCTCTTCTCTCGCCTTTTCGGCAGAGTACAACATAAGGTCATTATTGCAGTTTTTGATGAGGGTTTCGTATTCGGCTTGCGTCAGCGAGTGCTCTTTTTGAAGCTTGTCGATTAATTCATACAGTTCATTCTTCATAGGCGGTCACATTTGAATAGGCAGTTTTGACGCTTACGCCCTGCAATTTGCCTATCTTGCCCGAGAGAGCAGATATGACGTCCTGGGGCGCATCAATAGCTATTGAGACGATGCTCACTCCCCTTTTGCGGTATGGGATGCCCATTCTGCCGATAATATAGTCGGCGTATTGATGCAAAAGTGCGTTGAGGCTTTCAACAGCCGAGGATTCCTCGACGATAATGCCCATTACGGCTACTCGTGTTTCCATAAAAATTCTCCTTAAAACAAAAGACCACATCCGAAGATGCGGTCATAAAAATACTTATAGCTACAGTGGGTACGGGTATAGCTCGCCCACTGCCTGTAGTTTTATTTGCACATCTTTCACTCAGATTGGTTGACTTTGGGATCTCAGGATGCAAAGACAGTGCGATTTTTTGCTGTCAGATCGTTCAAAAAACGCAGGCAACACTTGCTTGTATTAACGAGTATTTTTGGGCGATATGACGGAAAAAGGGCGTGCTGTATTTGGTGTTCTGAGATTTCAGAGTTGACCAAACATTCTTTATGTCAGATTGTGAGATTATTATATCATAGGATATTACCTCTTGTCAACGAAGTGCAACCCATAATTCATAATTCATAATTCATAATTTTATTGCCAACACTACCATAAAAACTACGGAGGTATTCTTATGCTCTCACCCTGGCACGACAAAATCACCATGCCGTCATTTTCCACCCTTAAAAAAGACACACATACCGATGTGCTGATTATCGGCGGAGGTATTGCAGGTATTCTCACTGCATATTTTCTGCACCGTCGCGGTATACCTTATATCTTGGCAGAAAAAGACAAAATCTGCTCCCACACCACAGGTAACACAACTGCAAAGCTCACCCTTCAGCACTCGCTTATCTTTGATAAGCTGATAAGAGAGTGTGGCGAGCATGGGGCAAAACTCTATTACAATGCCAACGCTGATGCTCTCGGAATGTACCGTAAAATATGCCGTGATATTGAATGCGACTTTGAAATAAAAACCAACTTCGTCTATTCTCTAAACAATATAAAAGCTCTGGAAAAGGAGCTTGAGGCAGCAAAAAGACTGGGTATTGATATGGGCTTTACCGAATCAGTACCCTTGCCATTAAAGACAGTCGGTGCCGTTTACTGTGAAAATCAGGCACAGTTCAATCCTCTTAAATTTTTATCAGCTATAGCAAAAGACCTGAATATTCACGAAAACACCTTTATAAAAAAGGTCGAGGGCAACACCGCTTACACCGATAATCACAAAATCACTGCCGACACTATTGTTTTCGCCACGCATTTCCCTTTCATTGACCGTCACGGTATGTTTTTTATGAAGATGTATCAGAGCAGAAGCTATGTCATTGCACTTGAGAATGCGCCCGATATCGGCGGAATGTATATCGACGAAAGCGACAAGGGACTGTCTTTCAGAAACTATAAAAATCTTCTTTTCATTGGGGGAAGCAATCATCGTACGGGTAAAAAAAGCGGTGCCTATGAGCCACTCAGAGCCTTTGCAAAAGAGCACTACTCTACTCTCACCGAGAGCTGTAATTGGGCGGCTCAGGACTGTATGAGCCTTGACTCTATGCCATATATCGGTCAATACAGCAGCAAAACCGCAAATTGGTATGTGACAACGGGATTCAACAAATGGGGTATGACAGGAGCAATGGTCGGTGCAATGCTTCTTCGTGATATAATCTGCGGTGCAGAAAATTCATACGCAGAGGTCTTTTCACCCAAAAGGAGTATGATTAAGCCTCAGCTTTTCTTAAACGGTCTTGAGACGACTCTGAACCTTATCACACCTACGCCCAAGCGATGCTCACATCTCGGCTGTGCCCTGAAATATAACAGATATGAGCACAGTTGGGATTGTCCCTGCCACGGGTCGAGGTTCGACAGCAAAGGAAAGCTTGTCGAGAATCCTGCCAATAAAGATGTGAGCTTATAGTCTGCAGAGGTGGCTCCGTCGCCGTATACGGCGCGAGGATGTCGACGACATCCTCGGAAAGCATCGAAGATGCTTTCACGGAGCCACCCCACCCACTGCACAAAATTAAAGTAACTGTCAGTAAAGCAAGCCCGTCAACAATATAAAAAGGCAACCCTGATTAAAAGGTTGCCTTAGTTTCTTTATTGTTGCCCTCACCGGGCAGGCATTCTTTTTGCTGTCGCGCAAAAAGAATCAAAAACGCGCTGTTATTATACTTCTTCAAGAGCTGCTGCGCGCTTGTCGGCAAGCTCAACTATCATCTGCTGCTGAAGTTTGCCGTGGATGGGATAGAAGATAAATGAGATACCGTAAAGACCTCTTGCAAGTGCAGGAAGAATACAGAATACTATCCAGATACCCTTGAGTACGCCGGGGTCTTTGTTAGCGATATCGTGACCAAGCTCGTCTTTGAGAGGTACGTATTCAATCCAACGAAGCACCATACCTGAGAGCCAGCCTGTGCAAGCTGTTGCAAGCTTGATGAAATAGCCCTGTACTGTTGTAACGAGAGCTTCATTACGAAGGCCGTGCTTCCATTCCATATAGTCGAGTGCATCGGCTGTGAGGATGGGGTTACAAACGTTGATAACCTTGTTGGGAAGACCTGCAATTGTAAGAAGCACAACGATTACAGCGAAGTTGAGAATGCTCTTATCTTCAAAGTTAGCACTGAAAATTGCACCGTTGGGATAACCGAGCACAAACATAAGCATATATGCGCCAAGACCGAAAAGACCTGCGCCGATAGCTGTTGATCTTGCGCCGAACTTTCTTACAAGCTTAGCTGCAAAGGGCACCATAAAGTAGTTGGGGATACCTGTAAACAGACCGCAGATACTACGGAATGCGTAGTTACCTGAGTTGTTGAGCCAGAAGAAGCTTTCTGTTGAACCGCCGACTGCCTTGAAGTTGTTGAAGAACTCTGCAAGAATGATTGTGAGAAGAGGTCTGTTTGTGATGATATTTTTCATTGAACCCCATACTGAGGTTTTGTTCATTTCCTCACGGCTCTGAAGAGGTATTCTCTCGCGCATATTAAAGAAGCCGTAAATCGCAAACGATGCCGAGAAAAGAAGCATAAATACTGCGAAAGCCTTATATACGTCTGAGTTGGTTATATCAGGGTTTGCCTTGGGTATAAACTTAACGAGTACGGGCAATAATGACGGGATGAATGTACCGAAAAGCTCAAAGAATTTCGTGGTGGTAATCAGGTTATTACGCTCATTCATATTGGGCGTAATGTTATAGGTCATAACGTTCCACGCACCGAAGTAGCTCATACCGAGACCGTAAATAACGGTGGCAAGAGCAACATAAAGAGCCTGTGAAATACCCGAAAGACCCGGTGTTGAGAAAAGCATCATACCGCCGAGAATCCACAAGGGAAGAGGCAGAATGAAGAAGGGTCGAACTCTGCCCCAACGTGTTCTGGTACGGTCGATGATAAGACCTGAGAGGGTATCGTCAATAGCGTCGTATATAGTTGCAAAAAGCTCAATGTTTGCAAAATACTTAGGATCAAGACCTGCATACTGCACAAGGAAGAACTGCTTTTCACCGCCAACAAACTGTGAAAGGTTTTTCTGACCGAAGTTAACAAGAACGAAAGCAGCGATTTCTTTAGGTCTGAGATATCTTTTTTTGGTATAAGCCAATTTATCAATAACTTCTGCTTCAGCAGCTTCGTTTTCCTGAAGAGAGGTTGTGTTTACTGTATCTGACATTTTATCACTCCTTTTCGCTTATTTCTTTTCGTTTTCAAGAGCTTCTCTTGCTTTTCTTACTTTTTCAGCGTGCTCTTGTTCTTTTTTCTTTTCTGCTTCAAGCCATGCTTCCTGCTTTCTGATGCGTTCAGCTTCTTCTTTCTCCTGCTTGATTCTGACCTTTGCAAGTCTTTCGATTTCGAGATCTTCTTCGCTTGTTGCGTCAGATCTGCTTACGAGCAGGTTGCCGACCATAGCAACTGTGAGAAGTGCGATATAGACAAAGATACCCCATGTGGCATCGACTGTAGCACCTGCACCAAACTCAAGAGTACCGATGTTAAAGCCTGCTGACTCACTTGCGGGAGCACCTGCCATAATAAACATTGCAACTGCTGCCACAGCAAAAATGATGCTGATTATATCTGTAATCCAGGCAGCATTTGTCTTGGGCTTTGTGAACTTGATAATAGGCATAAAGAATGCCGCAACGATAACCACAATGCTCAGAAGCATAAACAGGAAACCGAGGATTATGTAAAGCACGGGGCCTTCAAGAGACGACAGAATACCGCCGATATCTTTGAATAAAATGCCGAAAAACTTAAGTGTGTTGGTACCGTCGGTGAAAAGACCCAGCAGGTCAAAGTTGAGTGTATCTTTATCACTTGCAACATATGCCCAGGGAAGAATAAAACCGATAGCAGGGATAAAAGACATAACAAGTCTTGCTATTCTCAGCTTTGTACCGAAAATTGAATATTTCAGGAGATTGAGTTTTCTGTAAAGTGAAGCGAACTTTGCTTCTGCTATAGCGCTGTCTTCTTCAAGACGTGCCTCCCAATTATAGTTGGGGATATTTGCTTTGCAGTGTGGACATTCAGCTTTTATGTGATAAATTCTGAGCTTGCCACCGCATTTCGGACAATTACTTGCCATTTGAACACCCTTTCTTTTCAAAAGTATAATTACATATATAATATAATTTTAAGAAGAAAAAGTCAATATTAACCTGAAAGCTATTAACAATATTTTTCTTTGTTTACGATTAATTTTGCATAGAATAATTTTTTCGTCAAAGTATTTGACCTTTTTATAATTTTGTAGTATAATGTTTAATCAATATGTTGTGAAACATATAAATAAATTTCAAATCCGAAAGGAGATATATCCAAAATGGATGACCCCGGAAGTATAATCTTCAACCTGGTCCTGTTATTTATTCTTATTCTTGTCAACGCCTTTTTCGCAATGAGCGAAATCGCAATTATCTCACTCAACGATAATATGATTGACAAGCTGGCTGAGGAAGGTCACAAAAAAGCCAAGATGATAAAAAAGCTGACCGAAAACCCCAGCAACTTCTTATCCACAATTCAGATCGGTGTAACCCTTGCAGGCTTTCTTACATCGGCAAGCGCATCAACAACCTTTGCAGAGCTTCTCGCAGACGCAGTTATCAAGGTTGCCCCTCAGCTCCCCCGTGGAATTATAGAGGGTGTCAGCGTTGTTGTTATCACTGTGATTATGTCTTATTTCTCTTTGGTACTCGGCGAGCTTGCGCCCAAACGTATGGGTATGCAGAAGCCCGAAGAGATTGCATATAAGGTTGTAGGCATTTTGCTTGTTGTCAAAAAGCTCACCACTCCCTTTGTCAAGATTCTTTCTCTTTCAACCAATGCTGTTGTACGCCTTTGCGGTTTTGACCCCAATGCAAGCGACGACGTTGTTACCGAAGAAGAAATCAGAATGATGGTTGACGTGGGTGAAGAAAAGGGCGTAATCGAAAACATACAAAAAGAAATGATTAACAACATCTTTGAGTTTGACGATATTGATGTTACCGATATTATGACCCACCGCACAGATATGATTGCCGTGGAAGATACCGACTCACTGGAAGAGCTTGTCAAGCTTTCTATCGAGCACGGCTATTCACGTATTCCTGTTTATCACGAAGATCAGGATAACATCATCGGTGTTGTTTATATCAAAGACCTGCTGAAATATGTGCCTGACGGTCTGCCCGAAAATGAAAGTCCCAAGGCTCTTATGCGCGAAGCTTATTATGTACCCTCAAGCAAAAACTGCGGAAAGCTCTTTAACGAAATGACCGAAAAGAGAATACAGATGGCAGTTGTTGTTGACGAATACGGCGGTACAGCGGGTATCGTAACTATGGAAGACTTGGTCGAAGCTATCGTGGGAAACATCAAAGACGAATATGACGATGAAGAAGAAGAAATCATCGAAGAGAGCGAAAACATCTTCACTATCGACGGTACAACCTATATCGAAGAGGTCAACGAGCTCGTGGGTGATATTATCCCCGAGGGCGATTACGACACTCTCGGCGGTTTCATCATCAGCCTTTTAGACTTTTTGCCACAGGACGGCGATATGAACGAGGTCACATACGAAAACCTCAAATTCACCATTCTCGATGTAGAAGAGCGTCGAATCGGCAAGGTAAGAGTTGAGATTACTCCCATCGAAAACGAATAATTAAAGCTGTAAAAAGCCTCAATCCGCAATGGATTGAGGCTTTTATTATGCGTGAAGTATGTCGTATGCCACATCAGGAATGTCTGACATTATACAGTCAGCTCCGATGCTTTTCAGCAGCTCCATAGTCTCTGTGTCATTGATTGTCCAATACTGCACCGCAATATTGTGTCTGTGTGCATAATTGACAAGTCTTGCTGTTGCAAGATCAAGAATCGATGCACCGACGGGAATCTGCAGAGCGCTGAACTTGTATGTACCTTCTTCTTTATCAATGCCGAGAAGAGAATTAAAATAAACCTTCACAACCTCAAGAATTGAAGCTGAACGGGGCATATCCGGATATTTTTCATCAAGATAGGTTGTTACATTCTGGTTAAATGTGCCCACAACCACATCTTCAAGCATTTGCATCTTTTTAAGAGTACCGTAGAGAATGTCAGCCGCTTTTTCGCCGAGTTCGCCGCCGTTTTTGATTTCTATTATATAGTCAAAATCGCCGTTGCTTTCAAGATATTCGAGCACATCTGAGAGCTTTGAAACACGAAGAGAATCGGGAATATCGTCTCCGCGAAGACCGCTGTAGGGCTTTTCTCCATTTTCATCCTTAAAGCTCTCGCCGAAGTTGAGCACACGAAGCTCCTCGTATGTGTATTCCTCGGGTCTGATATCCTCCTCGCCGAAGTACTCAACAGCATCAGTTGTTCTGTCAAGGGTGCTATCGTGGAGAATGATGAGCTCATTGTCAGCTGTAATATGTAAGTCAAATTCAAAAATATCTGTTTTGAAGGTGTCTGAATTGATACAGCCCTCAAAAGCCATCATTGTGTTTTCGGGGAAGATGCCTCCGCCTGAACGATGTGCAGAAACAAAAGTTGTGCCGTATTCGGTGATATTGCTGTTGTTTGTATCGTAATCCTTATAGCTTTCATCCCAATTGTGGGTCATAAGCAAAATCAGCGAGCATACAAGTATTACTATGATGCCGCAGATACCCGTGAAAATTTTAAGTCCTGTGCGTTTTTTTGCTGTTTTTTTCATGTTGTTATTCCTTTTTCGCAGTAAAAATTTTGTTATTAATCTACACTACCAAGTTTAAATCTAAATGAGA
>JAZRDY010000160.1:0-5759 GCA_045660525.1 Acutalibacteraceae bacterium
GCAAATCAGGAATTCCAGAACAGACATCAGGAAGTTGTAACTGCTAAAATCAACATCGTTTATCCTGATACAGGCGATGCTCAGATTGAAATCGGCAGAGCAACAGCAATTCTTCCCAAAACAGAACAGCTTCCCGGCGAAAAGCTTGAAGCAGGTCAGCTTATCAAAGTTTATGTTGCTTCAACTACATCAGAGTCAGGCACAAGCTATGCTCACATCTCAAGAAAACATCCCGGTCTTGTAAAGAGACTTTTTGAAACAGAAGTTCCCGAAATCTACGACGGTACAGTTGAAATCATTTCTGTATCAAGAGAAGCAGGTTCAAGAACAAAGATTGCTGTTAACAGCCACGACGAAAATGTTGATGCGGTAGGCGCTTGCATCGGTCCCAGAGGCCAGAGAGTCAGCAATATCGTTGATATTCTTTGCGGTGAAAAGATTGATATCGTACGCTATAACGAAGACCCTGCTCAGTACATCTCAGCTTCTCTTGCTCCCGCTGAGGTGCTCTCAGTAATCGTTGACGAAAACGGTGCTAAGAGCTGCAGAGTTATCGTACCCGACAGTCAGCTTTCACTTGCAATCGGTAACAAGGGTCAGAACGTACGCCTTGCTGCTAAGCTCACAGGCTGGAAAATCGACATCAAACCCTTAAGCCAGGCAAACGACTAAGAGAAAGAGGGATCACTTTGGCACTTAAAAAGCAACCCCTCAGAAAATGTTTAGGCTGTGGCGAAATGCTTCCGCAGAAAGAACTTGTAAGAGTTGTCAAGACTAAGATTAAAAGCGAAAATCCCGACGAGGAAGAAACCTTTGAAATCAGCCTTGATCTTACGGGCAAAAAGGCAGGCAGAGGCGCATACCTTTGCAAAAACGAAAACTGCTACAATATGGCGAGAAAAGCAAAGCGCTTCAATCGTGCTCTTTCTTGCGAAATACCCGAAGAGATACTCGAAAAAATGAGGCAGGAGATAAGCGCAGATGAATGATAAATTTCTCAGCCTTTTAGGTATGGCAAGACGAAGCGGAAGAGTCAGCCTCGGGCATGATGCGGTAATAGGCAGCATAATAAAGAATAAGGCAAAGCTTTGCATTTTATCCGTTGAAGCTTCACAGAGACTTCAAAATGAAATCAGCCACGCCTGCACATACGAAAACAAAAATATCCCTGTTTTAATTACAGACTATGATACATTGACCTTGTCGTCAGCTATCGGCTCAAAGGCAGCCGTTGTCAGTGTTGATGATGAAGGTTTCGCAAAAGCATTACAGGAAAAGTACCTTACACAGAAAGGATGATACTATGCCAAGAGAAAAATACAGAGTTCACGAAGTCGCTAAGGATTTCGGTCTCAACAGCAAAAAGATTCTCGGTATTCTCGACACTCATATGCCTGCTGAAAGAACACATATGGCAGCACTTGAAGACAGAGAGCTCGATATAATTTTTGAAACAGTAACACAGGAAAATGCAGTTGATTCATTCGATGCTTATTTTGCAGCAGGCGAAAAGCAGAAGGCAGAAGCAGAGGCAAAGAAGGCAGAAGCTGTTAAAGAAGAACCTAAAGCAGAGGCTGCTCCCAAGGCTGATAAAAAGCCTGCAGCTAAAGATGCTAAGAAAGATAACAAGGCTGATAAGAAATCCGAAGGCAAGAAAGACGACAGAAAGCCTCAGAACAACCAGCCTCAGAAAAACAATCAGAACAAGCCCCAGCAGAAGGGTCTTCAGAACAATGCTCCCGCTAAGGATAACGCGCCCAAGCAGGAAAAGCTTGTTCAGGCAAGAACAAAGGGCGAAAAGAGATATGTTGACACAAGAAGCAGTAACGTAGACCTCGAGAAGTACAACGAGAAGTACGATGATCTTGCGTCACAGGGCGGCAGAAAAGACAGCGATATGTCTTCAAGCAAGCAGAAGCTCAAGCAGAAGAGTCAGCAATACAGAAAGCAGGGCACTCGCTCAAATAAGAGAGAGACTGAAGCTGAAAGACTCAAGAGAATTGCCGCTGAAAGAGCTAAGAAGACTCTTACAGTTAAAATTCCCGACGAAATCACAGTTGCAGACCTTGCAGCACTTCTTCGTAGAACAGCTGCCGAGGTTATCAAAGAAATGTTCAAGATGGGCGTTATGGCAACTGTTAACCAGACAATCGACTTTGACACAGCTGAAATCGTTGCAACAGAGCTTGGTGCAAAGGTAGAAAAAGAAGTTGAAGTTTCAATAGAAGAAAGAATCATCGACGACCACGAAGACTCAGCAGAAGATCTTCTTCCAAGAGACCCGGTAGTTGTTGTTATGGGTCACGTTGACCACGGTAAGACATCAATCCTCGATGCTATCCGTAACGCAGGTGTTGCTGCAACTGAAGCAGGCGGTATCACACAGCACATCGGTGCTTACAGAGTTGACCTTGACGGTCAGATGCTCACATTCCTTGATACTCCCGGTCACGCAGCTTTCACATCAATGAGAGCAAGAGGTGCTATCGCTACTGACATCGCAGTGCTTGTTGTTGCTGCTGATGACGGTATCATGCCTCAGACTATTGAAGCTATCAACCACGCTAAGGCAGCAGGCGTTCAGATTATTGTTGCTATCAACAAAATGGATAAAGAAGGCGCTAACCCTGACAGAGTTAAGCAGCAGCTTACAGAATACGGCCTTGTACCTGAAGAATGGGGCGGCGATGCTATCTGTGTTCCCGTATCAGCAAAGACTCATATGGGTATCGACAACCTTCTTGAATCAATTCTTCTTGTTGCTGAAATGGCAGAGCTCAAGGCTAATCCCAACAGATCAGCTAAGGGTGTTGTTATTGAAGCAAGACTTGATAAGGGCCGCGGTCCTGTTGCTACACTTCTCGTTCAGAACGGTACTCTTCGTGTTGGTGATATCGTTGTTGCAGGTCAGAGTGTAGGTAGAGTAAGAGTTATGCAGACTGAAAGAGGTACCCGTATCAAAGAAGCAGGTCCCTCAGTACCCGTTGAGGTAACTGGTCTTAGCACTACTCCCGGTGCAGGCGACACATTTGACGTTGCATCAGACGAAAAGCTCGCCCGTGAGCTCGTTGAAAGAAAGATTCACGAAGCTAAGCAGGCTGAATGGGGTGCACAGCAGAAGGTTACACTTGATAACCTCTTCTCATCACTTCAGGACGGTAATATGAAAGAGCTTGCTATCATCGTTAAGGCTGACGTTCAGGGCTCAGTTGAAGCTCTTAAGCAGAACCTCGAAAAGCTTACCAATGAAGAAGTACGCGTACGTGTTATCCACGGTGGTGTTGGTGCTATCAACGAAAGCGACGTACAGCTTGCAGGCGTATCAAACGCTATTATCGTAGGCTTCAATGTTCGTCCCGATTCAAACGCTACAACTCTTGCAGAGCGTGACGGCGTTGAAATGAGAATGTACAGAGTTATCTATGACTGTATCGAAGAAATCGAAGCAGCTATGAAGGGTATGCTCGCTCCCAAGCAGAGAGAGGTTGCTCTCGGACGTATCGAAGTTCGTACAGTTATGAACCTTTCATCAGCAGGTAAGATTGCAGGTTCATATGTACTCGAGGGTAAGGTTACAAGAAATGCACTTATCCGCGTTGTTCGTGACGGTATCGTTATCACTGAAGACTCAATTTCTTCACTTCGCCGTTTCAAAGACGACGTTAAGGAAGTACAGACAGGCTTCGAGTGCGGTATCGGTCTTGAGAAGTTCAACGACATCAAGGAAGGTGATATCTTCGAATGCTTTATGATCGAAGAATATCGTGACTAATCTAAATCTATATTGTGTTTAATCCATACTATAGGGAAAGGAAAATCCTATGGCAGGTTTCAGAATAAACCGTGTATCGGAAGATATAAAAGGCGAAATTACAGCCATCATCAGAGAGCTTAAAGACCCTCGCGTGATGGGCAAAATGCTGACAGTTGTGCGTGTTGAAGTCAGCTCTGATGCTTCATATGCAAAGGTATATGTAAGTGATATCAAGGGTATCGACTCAGCAAAAGAAGCTGTCAAGGGTCTCACCGCTGCGACAGGATACATCAGACGCGAAGTTGGTGGTAGACTCCATTTAAGAAAGACTCCCGAGCTTAAATTTGTTGCAGATGATTCTATCGAACAGGGCTTTAATATGTTTAAAGTCCTGGAAGAATCTCAGCACAGAGGTGACGGGGATGAAGATTGATTTTAATGAAGCTGTGGGGCTTCTGAAGCAGAACGATAATATTCTTATTCTCACTCACAGAAACCCCGACGGCGACACTCTCGGCAGTGGCTTTGCTCTTCTTCGCGCCCTTAAAGATATGGGCAAAAGAGCAAGGCTCATCAACGCCGACCCTATACCGCAGAAGTTCGCATACTTATATGAGGGTATAGGTGAAGATGATTTCACTGAGGATTTTGTGGTAAGTGTCGATGTTGCCGAAAGAAAGCTTTTAGGTGAGGACTTCGCTGAAAAATATGGCGACAAGGTTGACCTTGCCATTGACCATCATGAAACATCTCGCCTTTTTGCAAAAAAGACATATTGCGAAAGTGACAGTGCATCTTGCTGTGAGATAATTTGGCTCATCATTAAGGCTATGGGTGCTCCAGTAACAAAAGAGATTGCCGACTGCATTTACACAGGTTGCAGTACGGACACAGGTTGCTTTAAATATTCAAATGTGACTCCCCGTACTCACAGAATTGCAGCTGAGCTTATAGAAGCAGGTGCAGATCACAGCAGAATCAATGTCAGAATGTTTGAGACAAAAGCAATGGGTGACTTTATGCTTCAGAAGATGTGTCTTGATACTCTTGAGATTTTCGGCGACGGCAAGGTGGCAGTTATCAGTGTTACTAAAAATATGCTCACTGAGTGCGGTGTTGATAAGTCTGCTCTTGATGCAATCAAGCCGATAACAAGGCAGATTGAGGGTGTGGAAATCGGTATCACAATCAAAGAAGAGCGCGAGGAAGTAATCGGTATATCTGTTCGCACAGGTGAAAAATATGATGCTTCGGCTATATGTGCACATTTCGGCGGCGGCGGACATATGCGTGCTGCAGGCTGTGAAGTTAAGGGTAGTATGGCAGAGGCGAAAGAAAAGATAAAGAAGTATATAATTGAAGAAGTTATATAAAGTGAGGAGTTGAAAAACAAACAACTCCCTCAGTCAAAATCGATAAGCGATTTTGACAGCTCCCTCAATAGGGAGTCAAGACTTGCCTTTCTCTCTGAGGAAGGTGGCACGCGTAGCGTGACGGAAGGAGTTATGCAAACTCCATATGTTTGCTTTCAGCGAACGAGATTATGAAAGGAGTGCAACTATGAACGGTTTTGTATATGTAGACAAGCCGGAGGGAATAACTTCCTTTGTGGCAGTGGCTAAAATCAGAAGAATTTTCGGCATAAAAAAAGCCGGTCATACGGGTACTCTCGACCCTATGGCTACGGGTGTACTTCCCATTGCCATAGGTCACGCAACAAGATTTATTGAGCTTATTCCAAACCACGACAAGGCTTACAGAGCTAAGTTTATCTTAGGTAAAACTACCGACACTCTTGACATCACCGGCAAGGTGACAGGGGAGTATGATGTAACATCCGCCAAAGAAGATGTGGAAAATGTTCTCGCAGACTTCCGAGGTGAAATTGAGCAGATTCCCCCTATGTATTCAGCTATAAAAAAAGACGGTGTGCGACTTTATGATTTAGCCCGTCAGGGCATCGAAATAGAAAGAGAAAGCCGTAAGGTTACTATCTATTCTCTCG
>JAZRDY010000161.1:0-7256 GCA_045660525.1 Acutalibacteraceae bacterium
TACAAAACTTTAAACACAAATTAAGCAATAATACTAAAATTACATTAATATGTGGAAAACTATTGACAGATAAGACAAAAATCAGTATAATGAAGCTGTAAATAAGAGAAAGGGGTGTTACCAATGTACTGTTTAGTTTAAACCGTACGATTTGATAATATCTAAAAAAATAATAAATTATATTGATTACTGAAAGAGATGTAATCCCTGATACAATTTTTTGACGAAAAAACATCGTCCGGGTTGTGTAATGAAGATAGTCAGATCGATACGTCGAATTTAATATATAAAGTCAGGCTGTCAGCATAAGGAATGCTTTTAGTTTTGACTTAAGGAGAAATGAAGAAAAGAATCCACGGAGTAATTTTAAGTCGGATGCAGTGACTTAAAGGGTTCATATTTAAAATTACAGATATCCGTATATCGGCAGCAGAGGATGCCGTTTAAATGTGACATTAGAGATGAGAACAGGGCAATAAATACTAATAAAATTGTAATATGCCAAAATATATCGTTTGTTGATAAGTCATCGGTAACAGATAATGCGGATACAAATAATATAATTGAATATATAATAATTAAAATCCTTATAATTTGTGAATATATCTCCTGCGGTTTGTTTAGTCGCAGGAGATTTTTTGTGCAGATTCAGCCTTTATTTTCACCGCTTAACTTAATCGCATACAATAAAAAAGGACCCGCAAATGCGAGTCCTTGATTTTGTTTTATCAGTCAACAACAACTGTGCCGTCTTCTTTAACTGTGATTTTCATTCCGTCTTTAACGTAGTCGAGGAATTCATCACCGAGTGTATCAATAACGGGCATTGAAATGTTGTCAAGCCAAACGTCAGCTAATACTGCGCCTGCAGCTGCAAGTGAGTCGATAGGCTTTGAGAAAAGCATACAAGCGGGCTGACGACCCATTGAACAAGCACAGTAAAGCACGAGACCGCCTGTGGTTGAACCGATTGTCTGAGGAAGACAGAGAGCTTTGCCTGCCATCTGCTTACCGAAAAGATCTTTGTTATTCTGATCGCCGCAAGTTGCAGTCTTGTCGCCAAACTGAAGAGCTTTCTGGAAAGAAGCAAGAGTGTTTAAACCCTCGTGTGATACAACAGCTTCTGCAGTTGCTGTGCCTTTTGCAATAACACGTCCTTTAAATTCTCTCATAATTATTTGCCTCCCTTTGTGATCTGAACTAAGATTTCATCATCGGTGTAATATCTTGCTGTGGTATATGTGCGAAGCTTATTACTTGATGTAATAACGGGCATCTTGCCTGAAAGGGGATTGTTCATATACATAAGCGGGCAGATATATGATGTAATAACGCCTGTTGCTTTAAGTCTTGCAGCATAAGGTGTCTTTTCAAATTCCTTGAGTACGCCGGGAGCTGCTGTGAATACAGTAGGAATAATAACCTTTTTGTTGCCTGAAGCCTTGAGACCTTCTTCAACCTTGTCAGTCCAGCTCTTGAGCTGTTCAAGTGACATATGAGGACAACCCATAAAGCAAAGCTTCGGTTTAGCATTTTCATTCTTCCACATAATGGGATAGTTCTTATAAACTCTCTCGAGCTCAGCGTCGTCGATAACATATGTTTTTGCGTTTTCAGCAATGATATCCTTGCCAAACTCAACAGCTTCGGGAGTGAGGTTTTCGATGTGGTAAAGACCTACAGCACCGTTTGATGCAGTTGCAGCACCGAAATCTTTGAGATATGTGCAGGTTGCATCATCAAGTTCTGTGCCGAGCCACTTGTCAAGACCAACGATATAAGGAACATCTTCCATAACCTTCATACCGATAGCTGAACCTAAAAGCTGAGCTTCAGGCTTCTTAGTTGTCTTTATTTCGATAATCCAGGTAGCTTTTCTACCTTCATCAGTGAGAAGACCGAAGTAAGGTACATAGCCTAAAACTGAACCCATAATATCCATAATACCTGAGTTGCGGTTGCAGCGAGCACCTAAAACTGAGTTAGCGAATACAACAGCTGATGATTCAGCCCAAGAAAGAACATCGCCTTTTTGAGGTCTGTTGCCAACTTCGTCCATATAGCAAGTACATGTGAAAGCATCTTTTTCCATAAGACCGAGCTTATTAAGCTGCTTCTCATAGAAATCCTGACGTGAATACATGAAATTATTGAAGATAAAGTTCTGAAGGAAGTTAGCAGGAACTTTCTTATCAATAGGACGCGGGTCAACTGAGAATGTCTGCTTTGAAACATTGCCTGATTCGATAAGCTTATCCATAAGGTCATATACGGGGCCGAGAGCCTTAAGACCGAATGATGTAACGAGGTGGTTATGCTTACCTGTTACGGGTACCATTTTTTCTGCACCGAAAACTTCACCGTATTTGATAAGAGTTTCCATTACCTTAGCAAGGACTTCGCCCTGCTCGCCGTTTAATATGGCTTGTTGTTTATTTGTAAGTTGCATTTTAATTTCCTCCCTTACAGTTTCATTGCGATATCCCAAGCGCCCCAGATAACAGTTCTGAGGTTACCGACAGCCTTAGCATCACCGATAACGTGAACGTGCTTAGCCTTAGGTGCAAGGGGAGCGGGGTTATAACCAACTGACATAATTACTGAGTCAGCATCAATCTTGAATTCTTTACCGTCTTTATCCTTAACGATTACGCCACCGTCAACGATTTCTTTAAGGCCTGTTTCAAGGTGTACGGGTACTTTATTAGCCTTGAAGCAGTCGCGAAGGAATGATGTGTTAGCAAGGCAGATACCCTTTGTTGTAATAAGGTCGTCCTGCATTTCAACGATAACGGGTTTCTTGCCCTGAAGGAAGAGGTCATAAGCGATTTCACAACCTGTAAGACCACCACCAACGATAACAACGTTGTCGCCGACTTCTTTTTTGCCAAGAAGATAATCTACAGCTTCAATTGCTGTTTCAGCACCCTTAACGGGGATTCTCTTAGCTGTTGAGCCTGTTGCGATGATAACCTCATCAGCACCGAGAGCACCGATATCTGTAACAGTTGTATTCATCTTAACTTCGATGGGAAGCTTTGAAACTTCGCGGATGTACCACTTAATAAGGTCTCTGTCTTTCTCTTTAAATGAGGGAGCAGCTGCAGCAATGAATACACCGCCGAGCTTGTCTGTCTTTTCATAAAGAGTAACCTTGTGGCCGCGTTTTGGAAGAAGGATAGCAGCTTCCATACCGCCGATACCGCCACCGATAACAGCAATCTTTTTCTGCTTCTTAGCTGGAACGATCTTGTATTTCTTGCTCTGCATTGTAAGGGGATTGATAGCGCAACGAGCAAGACCCATTGTATCTGTAAGGTCCTGAGTGTTGTAGTGACCCTTAGTTGATGAGAAGTTGAAGCAACCGCTGTGGCAGCAGATACAAGGTTTGATGTCTTCGAGACGGTTTTCGATAAGCTTTGTAATCCACTCTGCATCTGCGAGGAACTGACGAGCAATACCTACGCCGTCGATTTTGCCGTCTGCGATAGCTGCAGCACCCACATCGGGTTCCATACGGCCTGCGCAAACAACGGGAATATCAACAAACTTTTTGATGTGTGCAACGTCATCGAGGTTGCAGTTCTGGGGCATATACATGGGAGGATGTGCCCAGTACCATGAGTCATATGTACCATTATCGGCATTAAGCATATCGTAACCTGCATCCTGAAGGTACTTAGCAGCCTTTTCGGATTCAGCCATATTACGGCCGACTTCTGTATATTCTTCGCCGGGCATTGCGCCTTCGCGGAAGCCTTTCATCTTTGACTCAACTGAGTAACGAAGTGAAACGGGGTAGTCCTGACCGCAGGACTCTTTGATAGCCTTAACAACTTCAGCTGCGAAACGATAACGGTTTTCAAAGCTGCCACCATATTCGTCAGTACGTTTATTGAAAAATTCAATTGCGAACTGGTCAAGAAGATAGCCTTCGTGTACTGCATGTACTTCAACGCCGTCAACACCTGCTTCTTTGCAGAGCTTAGCAGTCTTAGCGAAAGCTTCAATAATTTCGTGAATCTGTTCTTTAGTCATTTCAGGGCAGATAATGTCGGGTGCCCAACGTGCGGGCTGTGGGCTGGGACAAGCAAGTTCGTGGCTTGTATCAAGGATAGGCTTAATGAGTTTGCGTGTAAACTTATTTTTGTGAAGAGGACCTACAAGCTCTGTAATAGCCCATGAACGGCCCATACCTGCTGTAAGCTGAATAAAGAGCTTTGCGCCTGTCTTATGGATTTCATCCATAAATTCTTTGAGTTCTTCAAACATTTTGGGATTCTGCCAAAGCCATTTGCCCCAGAAAGTGTCGCGAAGAGGTGCGATACCGGGAATGATAAGACCTACATTGTTGTTAGCTCTTTCAAGGAAAAGCTTAGCAGCTTCCTTATCAAAACCGCAACCTGTAAGTTCAAACCAACCAAAAAGTGATGTACCACCCATAGGACACATTACGATTCTGTTTTTGATTTCAACATTACCGATTTTCCAAGGGGTAAACAGTGCTTCATACTTGGGATCTGTTTTCGTTGTCATCTTAAAATCTCCTTATATTTTGATATTCATTATGAATATGTATAAATACACAGATATATTCTACCACAATAAAGCATATAGAGCAAGACAAATTTGTATTTTTAAATAAAAAAGATGCTTATCTGATGATAGGCATCTGCTAAATTCTCGGCATTTATATAATTACTTTTCTGTGGCTCTTGATTTTGTCGAGAGCTCCCTTTTCGAGTCTTGAGACCTGTGCTTGTGAAATGCCGATTTCTTTTGCAACTTCTGTCTGAGTAAGACCGTTCATAAACCTGAGCGAAAGTATATTTTTCTCTCTTTCTCCGAGATTGTTTATTGCCTTTTTCAGCAAGATTTCGTCAATCCAATCCACGTCGGTGTTTCTGTCACCGATCTGATCCATAACATAAATCGTATCACCTGCATCAAAGTATACAGGCTCGTAAAGAGACACAGGCTCAACAATCGCTTCAAGGGCAATTACAACATTTTCACGTTTTACTCCCATTTCTTTTGCGATTTCGTCAACTGAGGGTTCTCGTTGTGTTTCATTGATTATCCGTTCTTTGATTTTCATTGCGTGATATGCTGTGTCACGCATTGATCTGCTGACGCGTATAGGATTATAATCACGCAGATATCGTCTGATTTCACCAATTATCATAGGTACGGCATAGGTGCTGAAACGAAGCCCGAGCGTTACATCAAAATTATCAATTGCTTTAATCAGGCCGATACATCCGACCTGAAATAAGTCGTCGAGGTTTTCGCCTCTTGAAGAAAAACGTTGAATTACACTCAGTACAAGTCTGAGGTTTCCGTTGATTAGAGTTTCTCTTGCGTTATTGTCTCCGTCTTTTATTTTTATAAGCAGTTGAGTCTTTTCTTTTTCGCTTAGTACCTTTAATTTTGATGTATCAATACCGCATATTTCAACTTTGTTGTAATGCAAAATAATTACCCCCGAAAGTGTTACTGAGATAATTATTGGCATCAAAGCAGCAATTATAATTGGAAAAATAAAACTCCCCACAGCTGAGTGGGGAGTATATTCAATTTACCATTCTCTGATGATTTCGGGGTTAGCAAAGATTTCTTCGAGTTTTCTTACAAAGGGCATTGTGTCGTTGAATGCACCGATTCTGTGGTCAAAAACAAGGTTGATGGGGATCATCTTCTTTGTTTCAATATCAACTTCGCCTTTTTCATTTTTATAAGCGTAGTTTCTGTCTCTGGCAGCACCAAAGCCAAAGAGGAAAACCTGAGGATAAAGAAGAGGAGTATAACCGATATTACCGTTAAGCTCTCTGTGTACGCTGCCCCAGTTGGTGAAGCAAACACTGCCTTCGTTGAGCTCTTGCAAGAGAATTTCAGTGCCGTCCTGATTTGATTTTTTGAGCATATCCTGAACTTTGGTAACCTTGCCCTTGCCGATAAAACCTGAAGCAATCTGAGCAGCTGTTGAAACAAATTTACCTTTGAGCACAAATCCTACCATTCTCTGTGAAATAAGATCGAAGAGAACTCTGTTGATGTCTGATTTTTCAGCACGTTCAATTACATCGTTAACAGCGAACTGAAGCTCTTTAAGAGACTTTTCTTCTGCGTGTAAAATCTTAATTGGGAAAGTTTCGCCTGTTTCAAAAATATAAGGCATAGCAACATCAACGTGCTTTTTAACTACGAGCTTACCGCTTGAAGAAGTGTGATTGTATTTCATATGGGCATTAAGTCTCGGCGCTGCCTTAAGACCTTCAACCATAGCCCTCATCATAACAGTGTTGAATGAAAGCTTGTAGTCAACTTCACTCTGAAGTTTCTTGAATTCTTCCCAGAACTTAGTAATATCAGCTTCATAGAAATAACCAGCACCTACAGTTTCTCTCTGAGCATTTGTAAGCACATTGCCTGACACTCTCTGCTTGAGCTTAAAATATTCAACTCTGTCGCCATCTTCGGGTAATTCTAAAGCCCCTGCTATAAATTTTTTGAAATCCATAACGTTTTCTTCCTTTTCGATTAATTTAATTCATCTGCCTTTAATTATACCACAAACGAAATAGATGTTATTAATTAATTATTAATATTTTAGCTACGAATGTGAAATTTAAAGTGTTCTATAGCGCTTTTAAGCTATTGAATAAGCAGAAAAATAATGCTATAATGTGATAAACTACAAAAAGGCGGTAGAAAATATGACATTTGAAATTAAAGGTAATCAGTTTATAAAAGACGGTGAGCCTGTCAAACTCATTTCAGGCGCAGTTCACTATTTCAGAAATATACCCGATACCTGGCGAGATATATTCAAGAAAATGCGTGCAATGGGTCTTAACTGTGTTGAGACCTACTGTGCCTGGAATATGCACGAGAAAAAGAAAGGCGAATTCGATTTCACCGGCAACCTCGACATTGCAAAGTTTATCACAATCGCTGCTGAAGAGGGTCTTATGGCTATTGTACGCCCCGGCCCGTACATCTGTGCTGAATGGGAATTCGGCGGACTTCCCTGGTGGATTCAGGCTGAGGATGATATGGAAATTCGTTGCAGTAATAAGGCTTACATAGAATATTTTGACAGATACCTTGCTAAAATGTTTGAGCAGATCAGACCTCTTCTTTGCACCAACCGCAGACCTATCATTATGCTTCAGTGCGAAAATGAATACGGGTATCATGGTGACGATAAAGAGTACCTCAAACACCTCTATAAGAGATACAGAGCTATGGGTATC
>JAZRDY010000162.1:0-5508 GCA_045660525.1 Acutalibacteraceae bacterium
GTTGTTGAAAAGAAGCTTCCCTATGCTGACCGTGAAATCCTTCTTGTTCTTGATGCGACCACAGGACAGAATGCCGTTAATCAGGCAAAGGAATTTATGAATGTAGCAGAGCTTACGGGTATTGCTCTTACAAAGCTCGACGGTACCGCAAGAGGCGGTGTTGTGCTCACAATCAAAAATGAGCTCAAGCTTCCCGTTAAGTTTATCGGTGTCGGTGAGCAGATTGACGACCTTCAGCCATTCAAACCCAAGCTTTTTGCAAAGGCTATGTTTGAAGACACATCCGTAAACTTTGAAGATGAGGAATAAAAATGAAAATTATCATTGCAACTCATAATAAACACAAGCTTCAGGAAATGAGCCGTATCCTCAGTCCTATGGGTTATGAGGTTGTCACCGACACAGATATTGGCATTGAGCTTTCAGATGTGGAGGAAAACGGTAAAACTTTCCTTGATAATGCACGTATCAAGGCAGAATCAGGCTGTAAGGAAAGCGGACTGCCCTGCATAGCAGACGACAGCGGACTTTGCGTTGATGCTCTCGGCGGTGCACCCGGTGTGTTTTCGGCAAGATACAGCGGTGTACACGGTGACGATGACGGCAACAACCGTAAGCTTTTATCAGAGCTCGAGGGAGTACCAACAGAAAAGAGAACTGCACACTTCGCTTGTGCAATCTGTGTCAGCTTCCCTGACGGCAGCGAAGTCACAGCTACAGGTAAGTGCGAGGGCTATATCGGCTATGAGAAAAAAGGCTCAAACGGTTTCGGCTATGACCCCTTATTTATGGTTGGGGAGAGAAGCCTTGCTGAGATGTCAGCCGACGAAAAAGACGCTATCAGCCACAGAGGTAACGCACTCAAAGAATTACAGAAGATATTACCAATTGTATAATCATATAAGGAGCAATTTAAATGACAGGTAAAGAAAGAGCAGCTTTCAGAGCTCAGGCTAATCACCTCGAACCTCTTTTTCAGGTAGGTAAAGGCGGTATGTCCGATGCTCTTATAAAGCAGACAGACGATGCTCTCAGAGCAAGAGAGCTTATCAAGGTTAAGGTTCTTCTTGAATCTTCACCCATCACACCCAGAGAAACAGCAGACGAATTAGCAAAGGCTACAGGCGCTGAAGTTATTCAGGTTATCGGTGGTGTAATCGTGCTTTACAGAGAAAGTCCCGAACTTAAAGAAAAAGCACTTCAGAAGGAAAAGAATAAGAAAATGGCAGCTAAAAAGGCTAAGGAAAAGCTTTATGCCGCTAAAAAAGAAGGCAGAAAAGTTTATTTCAGAAGCCAGAGCAAGGGTAAAAAATAATGCGTATCGGTATTTACGGTGGAGCTTTTAACCCGGTGCACAAGGGTCACGTGAAGCTTGCCGAAGAAGTAAAGACTAAAGCACACCTTGACAAGATAATCATTATGCCTTCAGGGGTGTCACCTCATAAGTCAAGCGGCTCACTTATCGACAGCAATCACAGACTTGAGATGTGCCGCCTTGCTTTCGAGGGTGAAGATTATATCATAAGCAACCTTGAAATAAAACGCGAGGGCAAGAGCTACACAGTTGATACGGTGACTGAGCTTAAGAAGATTTACCCAAATGATGAGCTTTATCTCATTATGGGCTCAGATATGCTTCTCTCGTTTCACTGTTGGTACCGCTATGAAGATATTTTAGCTTCAGTGACTATCTGCGCCACCACAAGGCAGGGTGATATCAGCCTTGATGAACTCAAATCTTACAGCCGTGATGTGCTCGGGAAAGACACACTCATTATCGACTTCGAGCCTTTTGAGTGCAGTTCAACCAAGGTGAGAAATGCATTGCTTTCAGGTGAGGATGCATCTTCAATGATACCCTCAAAAGTGCTGACATATATTAAGAAAAACGGTCTTTACACCGATGAGTATACTGCCACAAGACAGCTTCTCAGAAGCAAACTTGACGATTATCGTTATATCCACTCTTTGGGCGTTGCTGATTCAGCAAAAGATCTTGCAAAAATCTATGGCGCCGACGAAGAGAAGGCTTATTTTGCAGGGCTTTTACACGACATCGCAAAAAATATGCCAAAGGATGAGCAGTTGCAAATAATGGAAAAGGGTGGTATAATATTAAGCCTTGCTGAGAAAAATAATCCTGCACTGTGGCACGCCATGGCGGGGGAGTGCTATCTCAGACTGGAAATGGGCATTACAGACCCTGAAATTCTCGGCAGTGTACGCTATCACACCACGGGTAAAGAGGGCATGACCCTTTTAGAAAAAATTATCTATGTTGCCGACTACATTTCGGCTGAGAGAAATTATCCCGATGTTGATGTTATGAGAGATTTGACTCTTAATCATTCACTGGAAAAAGCATCACTTTATTCGCTTATATATACCTTTAATAAGCAGACAAAGCTTCAGGGTATCATTCACCCTGACAGCGTGGAATTTTATAATGAATTACTGATGAAAGGAGTGAAGTTAAATGACTGAACTCGAACTTGCAAGAGAGATAGTAAAAGTGCTTGATAATAAAAAAGGTATGGATATAAAACTTATAGAAATCACCGAACACTCAATAGTTGCTGACTATTTTGTTATTGTTTCAGGTACTTCAAACACCCACGTAAAGGCACTTGCTGATGAAGTTGAATATGAACTTTCACAGAAAGGCGTGGAGCCCGCTCACATTGAGGGCAGAGCCACAGGTTGGATACTTCTTGATTACAGCAGTGTACTCGTTCACGTATTCACAGGTGAAGCACGTGAATATTACAACCTTGAAAGACTTTGGCAGGATGCAAGAACTATTGACATTTCTGACATTGTAGAGTAATATTAACTATTGTAAATAATTAAACGGAGTGATAAATTTGAATTACGATTTTAAAGCCAATGAACAAAAATGGCAGGAAAAATGGGAGCAGGCAGGCGTATTCAATGCTCAGGACAATTCCGAAAAGAAAAAGTTCTATGCTCTTGTAGAATTCCCTTATCCCAGCGGCAGCGGTATGCACGTAGGTCACATCAAGGCTTACTCAGGTCTTGAGGTTGTATCACGTAAGAGAAGAATGGAAGGTTACAACGTTCTTTTCCCCATCGGTTTTGACGCGTACGGTCTTCCCACCGAAAACTCAGCTATCAAGACAGGTGTACACCCCAGACAGCTCACCGACCAGAATATCGCAAAATTCTCTTCACAGCTCAAGAGAGTCGGTTTCTCATTCGACTGGAACAGAGTTGTTGATACCACAGAAGAAGGCTACTACAAGTGGACACAGTGGATTTTCCTTAAAATGTTTGAAAACGGTCTTGTTTTCAGAGATAAGACTCTTGTTAACTACTGCCCTTCATGTAAGGTAGTTCTTTCAAACGAAGACTCTCAGGGCGGTAAGTGCGACATCTGTCACAGCGATATCGTTCAGAAGTCAAAGGACGTATGGTACCTGAGAATTACAGAATATGCTGACAAGCTCCTTGAAGGTCTTGACGGCGTTGACTATCTTCCCAATATCAAGCTTCAGCAGGAAAACTGGATCGGTAAATCAACAGGTGCTTTCGTTAACTTCACAGTAAACGGTACCGACGAAAAGCTCAGAATCTATACAACCCGTCCCGACACTCTTTTCGGCGTAACATTTATGGTTATGGCTCCTGAGCATCCTCTTCTTGACAAGTATAGCGATATGATCAAGAACTTTGCAGATGTTGAAGCTTACAGAGCTGAATGTGCTAAGAAGACAGAATTCGAAAGAACACAGCTTGTTAAAGATAAGACTGGCGTTAAGCTTGACGGTTTCACAGCTACTAACCCCGTTAACGGCAAAGAAATCCCCATCTTCATTTCAGACTATGTTATGATGGGCTACGGTACAGGTGCTATTATGGCTGTGCCTGCACACGACCAGAGAGACTACGACTTCGCTAAGAAGTTCGGCATTGATATCATCGAAGTAATCAAGGGTGGAGACATCGAGAAAGAAGCTTACACAGGCGACGGCGAAATGGTTAACTCAGATTACCTCAACGGTTACACAGATAAAAAATCATCAATCGCTCGCGTTCTCGAAGAACTCGAAAAGCAGGGCATCGGTGAAAAGGGCGTTCAGTATAAGATGAAAGACTGGGCATTCAACCGTCAGCGCTATTGGGGTGAACCCATTCCCATCGTTCACTGTCCTCACTGCGGTATCGTTCCCGTACCTTATAATGAGCTCCCTCTCAAGCTTCCCAAGGTTGAGAACTTTGAACCCGGTTCAGACGGCGAAAGCCCTCTTGCAAAGATTGATTCATTCGTTAACTGCACTTGTCCCAAGTGTGGAAAGGATGCTAAGAGAGAAACAGATACAATGCCTCAGTGGGCAGGCTCATCATGGTATTTCTTAAGATATATCGATCCTCACAACACAGAGCATTTTGCAGATATGGAAAAGCTTAAGTATTGGGGTATGGTTGACTGGTATAACGGCGGTATGGAGCACGTAACACGTCACCTTATTTACTCACGTTTCTGGCACAAGTTCCTCTATGATATCGGCGAAGTTCCCACAGCAGAGCCTTATGCAAAGAGAACAGCTCAGGGTCTTATCCTTGGCCCCGACGGCGTTAAGATGTCAAAGTCAAGAGGCAATGTTATCGACCCCAACGATGTTGTTGACTCATTCGGTGCTGACGTACTTCGTACATATGTACTCTTCATGGGCGACTACGAAAAAGCAGCTCCCTGGTCAGAAGACAGTGTTAAGGGTTGCAAGAGATTTATCGACAGAGTATGGAATCTTCAGACAATTCTCACAGAGGGCGAAGAATATTCAAAGAAGCTTGAAGCACCCTTTAACAGAGCTATCAAAAAGGTTTCAAGTGACATCGAAGCTCTTAAATACAACACAGCAATTGCTGCACTTATGACACTTCTCAACGAGATTTACGATTATGGCTCAATCACAAAGAAAGAGCTCAGAACTTTCGTTTCACTTCTCAATCCCTTTGCTCCTCACGTAACTGAGGAAATCAACGAACTTATGGGTGGCGATATGCTTGCAGTTTCACCCTGGCCCACATACGACGAAGCAAAATGCGTTGACGCAGAAGTTGAAATCGTAGCTCAGGTAAATGGCAAGGTACGCGCTAAGCTCAGTGTTGCGGCAGACATTGAAGCAGCAGACGCAATTGCTCTTGCAAAGGCAGATGCTAAGATTTCCGAGGAAATTTCAGGCAAAACTATCGTTAAAGAGCTCTATGTTAAGGGCAGACTCGTTAATATTGTTGTAAAATAATAAAAAATTAGGGAAATATGTCATTATTGTTATCGATTTTCTATTGACAAGACGGAAAGTATATTGTATAATAATTGGCGTATCCTTAATGGAAATAATAACCCCTGCTAACAGGTAAGGGAGGGAAATATAAATGAGTCAGGTAAAAGTTAAAGAGAACGAGTCACTCGACAGCGCTCTCAGACGTTTTAAGAGACAGACTTCACGTGATGGCATCATCCAGGAGGTTCGTAAAAGAGAA
>JAZRDY010000163.1:0-4612 GCA_045660525.1 Acutalibacteraceae bacterium
GCAGATAAGCTTGTTGAAGACGGCGGCTTCGGTCACACATCCTCGCTCTATATCAACGAGATTACGGAAAAGGAAAAGCTTGCAGCTTATGAAGCAAGAATGAGAACTTGCCGTATCCTTGTTAATACTCCCTCCGCTCACGGCGGTATCGGTGACCTTTACAACTTTAAGCTCGCACCCTCTCTCACACTTGGTTGTGGTTCTTGGGGTGGAAACAGTGTATCTGAGAACGTTGGTGTAAAGCACCTTATCAATATTAAAACAGTAGCCGAGAGGAGAGAAAATATGCTTTGGTTCAGAACACCTGAAAAGGTTTATATTAAGAAGGGGTGCCTCCCCGTAGCTCTTGATGAACTCAAGACTGTAAGAGGTGCAAAGAAGGCATTTGTCGTAACTGACAGCTTCCTTTACCAGAACGGCTACACAAAGCCGATTACCGACAAGCTCGATGAAATGGGCATTCAGCACACAACATTCTTTAATGTACAGCCTGATCCTACTCTTGCAAACGGTACCGAGGGCGCGGCTCTTATGAGAGCATTCCAACCCGACACAATCATCGCACTCGGTGGTGGTTCTGCAATGGACGCAGCAAAGATAATGTGGGTTCTTTACGAACATCCCGAACCAGACTTTATGGATATGGCAATGAGATTCATTGATATCCGTAAGAGAGTGTACACATTCCCCAAGACGGGCGAAAAGGCATACTTTATCGCAATCCCCACATCCGCAGGTACAGGTTCGGAAGTTACACCCTTCGCAGTTATAACCGATGAAAAGACCGGTGTTAAATATCCTCTTGCAGACTACGAACTTCTTCCCAATATGGCAATCATTGACACAGACTTCCATATGTCTGCACCCAAGGGACTTACCGCTGCATCCGGTATCGACGCTGTAACTCATGCAGTGGAAGCATATGCGGCAATGCTCGCAACAGACTACACAGACGGTCTTGCTCTTCGTGCACTCAAGGTAATTTTCGAATACCTTCCCAGAGCTTACGACAACGGTCAGACAGATGTTGAAGCTCGTGAAAAGATGGCAAATGCAGCAACAATGGCGGGTATGGCATTCGCAAACGCATTCCTTGGTATTTGTCACTCCATGGCACACAAGCTCGGTGCTTTCCACCACCTGCCTCACGGTGTAGCAAACGCCCTTATGATTGAAGAAGTTATCCGCTTCAATGCTTCCGAAAAACCTGTAAAGATGGGTACATTCTCTCAGTATGATCATCCTCACACTCTTGCAAGATATGCTGAAATTGCTGATTACCTCGGAATCGGCGGTGCAAGCGATGAAGAAAAGCTCGAAGGTCTCATCAAGGCAATTAACGATCTTAAGGCAAAGGTTGGTATTAAGGAAACTATCAAGGATTACGGTATTGATGAAAATGACTTCCTCGCACGTCTCGACGAAATGACTGAGCAGGCGTTTGACGACCAGTGCACCGGTGCTAACCCCAGATATCCTCTTATGAGCGAAATCAAGCAGATGTACCTCAACGCATACTATGGCAAGCGTTTTGTAGAACCTGAAATGCCCGATCAGGATTTTGCAAAGGCAACCCCCGATGCTATTAAAACAATCTATCGCAAGGGCAAGAAAGCGTAAATAAGGGAGGAAAACAACAATGAAACTTGACAGAGTAATTGCAGTAAGAAATAACAAGACAATCTACCGTGACGGTGACAGATGTATTAAGGTGTTCAATGAAGAATATTCAAAGGCGGATGTTCTCAACGAAGCTCTTAATCAGGCAAGAATTGAATCAACCGGTCTTGCTATCCCCAAGATACTTGAGGTAACCATGATTGATGGAAAATGGGCAATCGTTTCTGAATTTATCAAGGGCAAGACACTTGCTCAGCTTATGGAAGAAGCAGACACCGATGAAAAGAAAGATGAATACCTCGAACTCTTCGTTGACATTCAGCTCTCTGTTCACGAAAAGAGATGCCCCCTCCTTGGAAAGCTCAAGGATAAGATGAATCGCAAGATTTCCGAAACAACTCTTGATGCGACAACAAGATATGATCTCCATACAAGACTTGAAGGTATGCCCAAGCATACAAAGGTATGTCATGGTGACTTCAATCCGTCAAATATTATCATTGCCGAAGATGGTACACCCTACATTCTTGACTGGGCTCATGTTACTCAGGGTAATGCTTCAGCAGATGCAGCAAGAACATACCTTCTCTTCTGGCTTAACGGCAACATTGAAGGTGCAAAGAAGTACCTCCACTTGTTCTGTGAAAAGTCAAATACTGCAAAGCAGTACGTTCAGAAATGGATGCCTATCGTAGCCGCTTCTCAGTCTGTAAAAGGCAATGAGAAGGAAAGAGAATTTCTTCTCTCGTGGGTTGACGTTGTAGATTACGAATAAATAATATATCAGGCAGTTTGCACTATATTTTAAGTGCAAACTGCCACAAATACGAAAGGATTTAATGATATGAAAATTACTGTATGTATAGGCAGCTCCTGCCACATCAAGGGTTCACGTTCTGTTGTAGAACAGCTTCAGTATCTCATTAGCAAGCATAATGTTGGCGATAAGGTTGATCTTGGCGGCACTTTCTGTATGGGAAAATGTCAGCAGGGTGTTTGTGTTACGGTTGATGAAAAGTTCTTTTCTGTTACACCCGAATCTGTTGAAGAATTTTTCAATAACGAAGTTTTGACGAAGGTAAAGTAATATGGTTATTCAGGTGTGTGTTGGAAGTTCATGTCATATCAAAGGCTCCCCTGAAATTGTAGAGTTGTTAACCAAAGCAGTTAAGGATTCCGGACTTGAGGATGAAATCACTCTTGCAGGTAGCTTCTGCATAGGTAAATGCAATCGTCTCGGAGTAACAGTACAGGTAGACGATGTAATACACACGGGTATTAACCGTGAAAACTTCAAAGAGTTTTTTAACGATAAGGTGCTCGCTGTAATAAGCAAAGAAAGGAAGTAACGATATGTCAAACTGTCTGACACTGAAAAAATCAAACTGCAAAAATTGTTATAAGTGTATTCGCCATTGTCCTGTAAAGGCTATTCGCTTTTCGGGTAACCAGGCTGACATCATCGGTAACGAATGTATTCTGTGCGGACAGTGTTTTGTCGTTTGTCCGCAAGATGCAAAGCAAATCGTGGACGAAACCGAAAAGGTAAAGGTTTTCTTACAAAGCGGTGTTCCCGTTATTGTAAGCCTTGCACCCTCTTTTATCGCCAACTATAGCGGAGTTGGTATCAATGCAATGCGTGATGCATTACAGAAACTCGGATTTTACGATGTAGAAGAAACTGCAATTGGTGCTACAATCGTAAAAAAAGAATATGAGCGAATACTAAAAGAAGATGGTCGTGACGTAATCATCACATCCTGCTGCCATTCGGTAAATCTACTTATTCAAAAATATTTTCCTTCTCTTATTGCATATCTTGCTGATGTTGTATCTCCTATGCAAGCTCACTGCAATGATATAAAGAAGCGTTATCCCAATGCTAAGACTGTATTTATAGGTCCTTGCGTTGCCAAGAAAGATGAAGCTGAGCATTATGAGGGCATTGTTGATGCAGTTCTCACATTTGAAGAGCTTACAACTATGCTTAAAGAAAATGGTATTGAACTCAAGTCAGAGGTAGATACAACCAAAGAAAGCAGAGCAAGATTCTTCCCTACTACCGGCGGTATCTTGAAGACAATGACCGAAAAACCGGAGGGATATACATATATCGCACTCGATGGGGTCGAAAACTGTATTGATGCTCTCAAAGATATCGAAAATGGCAAAATTCATAAATGCTTTATTGAGATGTCGGCCTGCACAGGAAGCTGCATAGGCGGTCCTGTTATGGAAAAATACCATCGCACCTCACACATTAAGGATTATATTTCAGTTAATGATTACGCAGGTGAAGAGGATTTTGACGTTATTCAACCCGGCTTTACACAGGTAAGAAAGCAGTTTGAGTATATAGAGCACAGACTTGCTGAACCTACCGAGACTGAAATTATGAATATCTTAAGACAGATGGGCAAATTCAAGCCCTCCCAGGAACTAAACTGCGGATCATGCGGTTATAACACCTGCCGTGAAAAAGCAAAGGCGGTAGGTCAGGGAAAGGCAGAAATATCTATGTGCTTACCCTTCCTCAAAGACAAAGCTGAAAGCTTCTCTGATGCTATAGTAAAGAATACACCAAACGGTCTTATCGTTCTTAATGAAAATCTTGAAGTACAGCAGATAAATGAAGCTGCAAGACACATTATGAATATCCGCCAGACTTCCGATATTTTAGGAGATCAGGTAGTGAGAATTCTCGACCCTTCATTGTTTATTGAGGTGCGTAACACCGGCAGAGATATTAGAAACAAAACGGTTTATCTTGCGGAATATAAAAAGTATGTTGAACAGAGTGTAGTGTTTGACAGAGACTCACATCTTCTTATCGGAATTATACGTGATATAACCGACGAACAGATGCAGAAAGAGCGACGTGAAAGCATGAAATCACAAACAATAGAGGTTGCCGACAGAGTTGTCGACAAGCAAATGCGTATTGATCAGGAAATAGCATCTCTTCTTGGTGAAACTGCGGCAGAAACCAAAA